>JACROM010000132.1 GCA_016214445.1 Microcaldota archaeon | reverse complement strand
TAATGTCTTAAGGATATCGATTTGATGCGGCTCCAACGGAACAAAAACCGACCACGCATCCGAATTACTTTTCACACCCAAACACACGCGATAACCATGCCGCAAAGATGCCAACGCCTGCACCGCCGATGACTTGGCCGCGAGTTTAAAATTCATGTACGCAAGAATCGCGTACGCAAGATAACAAATCCGTACGTGCGTCTCCACATGTTCTTCCAGCCAAACGCGAATCGGACGAAGCTTGAGCACACCTTTCATCTGCTTGAACGCCCGCTCCACGATATCCTTTTCGTAATATTTTTTTACAACCACTTCATCGGTGTACTCGGTGTTATGATAAACAAGAGAATAGCCCGCGTAAACGTCATCCGAATCGCCCTTCTTCCGGAAAGCCTTTTCACGCTTTACCGCCTCCAACATCGGATTGTAAACCACCAATAACCGACCCTTGCCAAACACGAAACCCTTGACGAACACCGTCGTATTTTTCAGAACGACCCGATGTTGACGCGAATAAATTTCCGAACGGTCAATCGGTTCAAGAAATTTCTTTTCTAGGGCGCTCGTCTTCCGTAAGCCTGCAATCACCCCGGCGTTCAAATGGTGTGCAAGTTTGATGTTTTCATCCGATGACATGCCCCGATCCATGATGACGCATTTGCGATTTTGCCCTCGTAAAGTCAACACCATGTCCTTGAAAATTTGCGTGTTGTTCAGATTGCCATGGTATTGCTTGTAACACAACGGAAAACCGTTCTGAAAACTCACCGCCAACCCCAATTGGATTAGTTTGCGAACCTTGCCTTCCTTTCCACGCCGTCGTCTTATGGAAATGTTTTTTCCTTCCAGATACGTGTCCGTCACATCAATGACGGCCGCTTCCTCCAACGGTTCGACCTCCCGAAATTTATCCAAAAGGCGTAAGTTCAACAAATCAAACTCACCTTGGCTAAAATCCGATAGGGATTCGTACAGGCTTTTTGTCGACGGCGCATCCAGATTCAATACGTCGGGAATTTCTGTGAACTTCATCCAGCTTTCAAGAGAGTTGATACTTCGATGCTCCATCAACTGCGAATAAATCAAGGCAATCACGTGTCGGTTAGCAATCTCGTTGACGCCGAGTTCTTTGGCCACGGCATCGATAGCGAGAACATCCAAGCTACGCTTGACACTTTTGACCACCACGTCACTTTCCAAGACGCGTTTCTGCGGTTTGCCTTTGACGTCTTTGCCAAGGTAGCGAATGAACTTTTGCCGGACCTTGCCGTTTGATTTTCCGGATGAAACTCATTGTAGTGTTTATAATAAACACTACACTTAATAAACTTGCCGGTATTCGAAAGCACTTTTACGAGGGAAAAAGAATCGCGCGGACGTAGTGTTCAAAAAAACCGGAAAAGTCAGGTAAATAACTAATTCGGCGTAGCCGACTCTGTAGACCCACGAAAAACTTGTTTTGAGTGGGATACGGCAAAAGGTTAAATGTTTTGTGGGTACTAATAGTGCTTCAAGGGGGTTTTTCTCATGCTTGAACATTTGGCCAAAACCGATCCAAAAGTAGCTGAAGTGATAAGGAACGAGCTCAAGCGTCAACAGCAGGTGTTGGAACTCATTCCTTCCGAGAACATAGTTTCCCCCTCTGTTCTGGATGCGGTCGGTTCAGTGCTTACGAACAAATACTCCGAAGGCTACCCCCGCAAGCGCTATTACGGCGGCAACGAGTTCGCGGACCAGGCAGAAGAGCTGGCTATTTCGCGCGCGAAAGAGCTTTTCGGCTGCGAGCACGTAAACGTCCAGCCTTATTCCGGTTCGCCCGCCAACATCGAGGTTTACTTTGCCTTGCTGCAGTTCGGCGACAAAGTCATGGGCATGTCGTTGAGCGAAGGAGGCCACTTGACGCACGGGCACAAAGTGAATTTTTCCGGCCGCGCCTACCATTTTGTGCAGTATGGCGTAGAAAAGGACACTGAACTGCTGAATTACGGCAAGATAGAGGAAATTGCCAAGAAAGAACAACCCAAAATGATTGTTTCAGGAGCAACAGCCTACCCGAGGCAGATAGACTTCAAGCGATTCGCTGAAATAGCCGAAAGCATCGGAGCCATATCAATGGCGGATATTTCGCACATCGCGGGCCTCATAGTTTCAGGCGCGCACCCTTCGCCCTTTCCCTTTACGGACGTCGTAACCACTACGACCCACAAGACCCTGCGGGGCCCGAGGAGCGCCATAATCATGTGCAAGGAAAAATACGCGAAGCCGATTGACAAGGCTGTTTTCCCGGGAATGCAGGGCGGGCCGCACGACCACGTTACCGCAGCTAAAGCGGTTTGTTTCGCTGAAGCGCTTAAGCCTGAATTCAAGGATTACGGCAGGCAGATAGTCAAGAACGCACGGGCTTTGGGCGAAGAGCTTTCATCGCAAGGATTGAGGTTGGTGACTGGCGGAACAGACAACCATCTTTTGCTTGTGGACCTTCAGCCTTTGAACGTTACTGGCAAGCAGGCAGAGGAAGCGTTGGACAAGGCCAACATTACAGTCAACAAGAACACCATTCCTTTCGATCCGCGTTCTCCTTTCGACCCTTCGGGAATCCGTCTCGGAACCCCCACCCTCACGAGCAGGGGAATGAAGGAAAAACAGATGGAGAAGGTGGGAGAGCTCATCGCGAGAGCGTGCAAGAACTGGAACAGCGAGCAAGAGTTGGGAGAAGTGAAAAAGGAAGTTCTCGCGTTGTGCGGGGAGTTCCCGGTATACGAGGATTTGTGAAAATGACGAAGGCAAAGCGACAGGCTGCAGTAGAAGCTGTACGTGAGCGGCTGATTGCCGAGGAAATACAGAGGCACAGAACATCAGGCACGCTTGAGCGCTTTGGATTGCGTTGGACACCTATAGAGAAGTGGGTCAAATCAAAAACAGCTTACAGCACCGGCCGCCTTCACGTAGCGCTGTTGCTTTTGGCCGAACGCGCAAACGAAAGAAAAGCCGACCCGCAGCTCGGCAACCACACTGTTGGCACTTTGCACGAAAAGATGGCAGACATTGGTTTGATTGCGCTGGACAAAGGATCATTCAAAAAGGTAATACTAGCCCCTCTTAAGAAGCTTGATGTTCTCGTGTTTCGGAAAGGCAAGAAAATAACGCTGAACGAGACGTTGTTGCAGCTTGTGAAGTGAGTGACTTCTATTTTAGCGACCAACGTTCTTTGACGAAAACATTACGCTTAATAAATCCGCAAACCAAACCGTAGCTTACGCCCGCTTGGGCTTGATGTAAAAAATTGTTTTTTGAGGTGTTCCAGAACATGTTGTCTACGCCAGAGATACAGCCGGACCAGTGGGGCCCGGAGAGGATATTCAACGTCTATGACCCGAAAACCGGAATGGAAGGGGTCGCAGTAATAGACAACACCGCGCGCGGCGTCGGGAAGGGCGGCATCAGGATGGTTCCGGACATTTCAATCCAGGAAGTATGCCGTTTGGCAAGGGCGATGACGTGGAAGAACGCCTTGGCGGACATACCGTTCGGCGGGGCAAAGTCAGGAATCAAGGCCGACCCGAAGAAAGTGGACAAGCAGGCCATAATGCGCGCTTTCACGAGCAAACTCAAGGAAATAATGCCTTCCATCTACATCGGCGGCCCTGACATGAACGTAACGGAAAAGGCGATGGCGTGGATGGCCGACGAAGCTGGGGATATGCGCGTTGTGACAGGCAAACCGTCTGAAATAGGAGGGCTGCCGCACGAGCTCGGCTCGACAGGGTACGGAGTAGTGCAGAGCGCGCTGGTTGGAATGGAGGAGCTGAAGATCGACCTGCAAGGCGCTACTGCAGCTATAGAGGGCTTCGGAAACGTAGGCATCTTCACCGCCAAATTCTTCAAGGAGAACGGCGTGAAGACCCTAGCTGTTTCGGACTCTTCAGGAACCATCTACAACCCGAAAGGAATAGACACCGGCGCGCTCGAAAAGATAAAAGCTGAAACAGGCAAAGTGTCCAACTACAAGGACGCGCAGAAGCTCGACGTAAAGGCGCTGTTCGAAGTGCAGTGCGACATCCTCATACCAGGCGCGCGGCCTGATGTCATAACCGACGCAAACAAGGCCAACATCAAGGCCAAAGTCATCTCGCAAGGAGCGAACCTTCCGATTGCACCCCGAATAGAGGAGGAGCTCGAAAAGAAGGGCATATTGGTGTTGCCTGACTTTTTGGCGAACGCTGGCGGCGTAATCAGCTCGTGGTGCGAGACCATCGGCTGCACTCCCGAACAGATGTTCGGCCACGTCAAGCACAAGATAGTCAACAACACCAAGGTGGTTCTCCAGAGAAGGCGCGACACCGGCAAATACACGAGAGCGGTTGCCCTTCAGATAGCCCAGGAACGAGTCCAGAAGGCGATGGAGTACCGCGGAACTTGGAAGGGCTAGCAAGCGTTCTTTTTATTTTTCTTTTTGTATCGGTCTAGAATAGCTTTTGCCGCCTATTTTTTTCCGATTTTATTCGACTTAGCAGTTCTCTAGCCCTGCGTGTTTTCGCCTTGGAGAGGTTTATAGTTTTGAGGTAGTTGTTTCTGGTTTCGTGCAGCAGGTCTTCTTTGAAGTGCTGTTGCAATGCAATGAGAGGTTTTTTGATGCGTTTGCCTGTTTCATCGTTGGGCGGGTTTATTGCTTCAGGGTGCGGCGCGTGTACCTCTACGGTTACTCCCAGCTTCCTCATTCTTTCCGCTATTTCCAAGGCCGCGTCAATCATTGAATAGTTGCGGGTGGGGCCTTGACTCATTTGGTGTAGGTCCTGTGAGGTCCAGCCGTGTTCTTCGTCATCGTCGAAGTCTCGCGTTCTGTTTATCGTCCGCAGTTCTTTTGCGACTCGCTTTGATTTTACTTTGCTCATCACTTTTTGCATGCAGCTTAACAGCAGGATGTTGTGTTTGCCCTGCCGCAGGAGAACGAGGTGGCCGAATGCGGAGATTTTGTCAAAGCGTCCTTGATTATAGGGATTGTTTTCCGGGGATATTTTAGCGACCGCGAAGTATTGTTTTGAGCCGTCGGCAGTATGTAAACTCAATTCAGACGGGTAGGTGTAGACTCTGGAAACGTCATTCTTGCTTTTTTTGTTGCCTAGGCCTAGGATGTAGAGCAGCGCGCCGGGCGTTTGCACGGGACTGCCTATTTTGAAATGGAGGTATTCCGCATTTATTGTCCATTCGTGGTTTTCTTTGTTTTCGTCAAGAAGCGCGTGCACGAGACCAGGATGCTTAACTTCGAAAGGGTCTTGTATTGCATTGAAGAAGGCCCGTTTGGCCTTTTCGGCTTCTTTTTCTTCCTTTTTTCTGGCCAGATTCAAGAAAAAGCGTATTGCCATGTTTGAGTAATTGGTTTTTGCCTAATAAAAACTAGGCTGGGAACGGGAAGAGATTTGTTTTTCAGTCGACTCTAGCCCATTCTGTCGGAGTGGGGAACGTGTATTCTGCTGCTTTGGAGCGTTTGGAAGCCGTTTACGCCATTTTCAGCAACCCGTGGCATCGCTTCATCAATTGCGTAAAATCCGCCTGAACAACTTTCAAAACGTGCCCTGCAAAAAGTGGGACGAACTCCCACCCAGCCACATATTTAAATGCTTGAGGGACCAAAACAAACATTATGAAAGCCTTAATTCTGTGGTTCCTTTCATTTGTTTTCCTTTTTTCCTTTGTTTCAGCGACCTGTCCGCTGATGGACGTTTCCACTGTCTCGCACGCAACAATCCAGCAGGGCGTAACCGCTTCCTTTCCAATAACTTTCACCAACCGGGATGTCAACAGCAAACTCGTCCAGCTGTCTGGCACTTGCGCCGAAGGCATGGGCTGCTCTTTCACTCCTCTGCCTTACAAGACCATTGCCGCTTCTGAAACGCACACGTTTACCCTTCAGGTAAGCGCAGTTGACTCCAAGCCAGGCAACTACACTGTTCCTGCAGAAGTGATAGTAGGCGGCGTTTCCTGCCAGAACTACTATTTCGGCGTTACTGTCAAGGAGGCGCCCGAATCGCAGCAGAAACCTTTCGAAGTGAAGGTGACTCCAGCTGGAAACCAGACAGCCAGGCCGCTCGGCGAAATCACGTACTTCATAGACATAAAGAACAACAAGGCCGAAAAAGGCTACGCGAGGCTCGAAGCCAAAACGCCATTGGAAGTGGACTTCGACGCCATAGACGTTGATGTCGAGCCCAACTCCCAGAAGACCATTAAAGCGAGAGTGTTCGTTCCGGCAGGCACTTCCCGCGAAACCTACGACGTGCTCTTCATAGTCAACGCCTTCGAGGGAAGCGGGTGCTGCGAGTACCAGTTCGCATTCAACCGCGAGGTTTTCGTTTTCGCGGACAACGTAAAACTTGCTCTTCAGAACGCTCCTCTTTCCTGCATGGCCGCCCAGCACGGCAACGAGACGACCAGAGTGTTCACCATACGCAACGACGGCGAAAAAACAGGGCCATTCTCTTTCTCCATAGACGGCCTCTCTTCGGTAACTGACTTCGTTTCCCTTGACGCTTCCCTGCTTGAAATAAGCGCAGGGGACTCGCAGCAGCTGACGCTGAAAATGAAGCCTTCGGGCGCAGTCCCTCTTAGTTCCTACCCGTTCCGCTTGATAGCAAAATACCTCGACCACGTAGTGTTCGAAAAGCCCCTGTGCGTGGAAGTGGACGCGGCCCACAACTTCAGGCTGTTCGGGCCCGAAGAAGTGGAATTGACAAGAGGCGAATCCGCTCAGGTGGATTTCCTCGTCCGCAACACCGGAACAATCAAGGAAACCTACGTCTTCACCTCTTCAGTTCCCCCGAGCTTCGACTCGCGTCTGCTCGAGGATTTCCTAACCGTTCTTCCGGGCAAGGAAAAGAACGCTTCTATTGCTTTAAGCACCACCATGAAGACTCCGCTCGGTCCCACCAATTTGCTCTTCTCGGTAAGCGATGGCGCCGTAACCAAAGTAGTCAACACTTCCATAAACATAGTCTCAAGCTCCAAACCAGGAAAGAGCTTCCTCGACGTGCTTGCCAAGCCCCTTGAAGGCTATTCGGGCGTGAACTCCTCGCAGACAGTAAGCGTGAGGAACAACGCGCTCAAGACGCAGTACAACCTTTCCCTGTCCATAAACGGGCTGCCCGAAGGCTGGGCGTCAGTTGCAACCGACCCGAAACACGTGCTTTCAGGCAAGACTGCCACCTATGATATAGCTTTGAACATTCCAAAAGACTCGCCGGAAACAAGAAAGACCTTCTCTTACGTTGCGCAGTCGCAGGAAGGGGAGAAAACCGAGGCATTCAACGTTCTCTCCGTAACCAAGCCGCCTGCCCACCTCAACCTCGCTGTCGCGAACGTGGTCCGGCAAGGCGACACAGTTCAGTTCAGCGTGGTGGTGTACAACAACGGCGCGCTTCCGCTCAGCGGGGTTGTTGTACAGGCAGGTGAAGAAAGCGTCTTGGTGGACGTGCTTGCGCCTGGCGAACAGAAACTCCTGGCCTTCCAGGCCCTCGCAGCTGCCCCCTTGGTGGTCAAGGCGAGGTCGAATGAAGGGGTGGAGAGCAACGCCCAGACCATACAGCCTCCAGCAGTGGTGGATTCGATAGACACTCCGCTGTTCGTTGCAGTAATCGTCCTCATCCTGGTGATAATCGCGCTCGCGTTCCTGATGCGCAAGGAACAGCTCGAAGAATTCGTCCGCCAGACAAAGTGATTTCTTGTTTTCCTGGAACGGTCTAAACCTGGCTGCAACCGATGAAGTCTATTCTCCGAGGGAAGACTCCATCCTGTTGGCGGAAGCGGCCCTGAATCACGCAAAAGGAAAAGTTTTGGACTTGGGCTGCGGCACCGGCATAGTCGGGCTGTCAGCAGCAAAGAACAAAAACGTGGAGGAAATAGTTTTCGCGGACGTTTCACAGAAAGCGCTCGCTCTGGCTGAAAAAAACGCGGCCGCCAACAAGCTTTACAAACCCGCCCGGTTTGTCCAAACCGACTTGTTCTCCGACATCGAAGGCGAATTCGACACCATAACATTCAATCCGCCTTACCTGCCGACGACCGGGCAGGAAAAAGTGAAAGGCGAACTCAACCTGGCTTTGGACGGCGGCCGTTTCGGAAGGGACGCCCTAGACCTGTTCTTGATGGCTTTTCCCGATTACCTGGCTCCAGAAGGCGTCCTTCTGCTCTTGAACAGCTCGGTTTCAGCTGAAGACGGGGAGAGCGGAAACAGGCTGACGAAGGAAAAGCTCGAATCCAGCGGATTCAGCGTTGAAACTCTAGCCAGCAAAAGGTTTTTCTTCGAGGAACTGGTCATATTTAAAGCAAGGAAATATCCCCCCTCAAATTTGTTTTTCGGGGGGTTCAAAACGACTTAACGGTTGGGTCGTTAAGTCGTTTTGTTAAAGAGCCGGCTTACGCCGAATTACTATTTGGACGGATATGAGGGGTGTTTGTCGTGGATGTTGTTCAGGCTGCCTTCGCAGGCGTAATAGCTTCAATTGTTTGGTTTGTTGTAGGCGGAGCGTTGTACATGAACCCTTTTGTTGCCGGAATATACAAGAACGCTGAAAACTCGCCTGCATTGAAGAAGTGGAAGGACACGAAACAGTATATAGGCCTGCAGTACGTTGGTATTCTCCTGCAGTGTTTGCTGTGGGCTTTTGTTTTTGCGTTGATAAAAGACGCTTTGCCTGGTCCTGCTCTCTTTAAGGGCTTGTGGTTCGGCGCTATTCTGGTAGCCTTGAAAATAATTCCCAGGTTTTACGATATGTGGATTCAAACCAATTATCCAAACAAGCTTCTTGCAATCGAGTTCGTCAACGGGTTCATCGGCAGTTTCGTCATTGGCTTGGTTTTAGCCCATATGCTCTAAGAGCCTATTCCAGTAGACCTTATGGGGCCGGCAGCTACGGATAAGCAGCCGCCCGCACGACACTCCGAGATAGGCTATGCGCCCGATAAAATGAAAGTGCCCGCGATGAGCTTGGCCAACAAGTACAACTTTATATACTTGTTGTACCAGTATGATTCCATGGTCAACGTGTACATCAAGGGTATGGACGAAAAGGCGTACAAGCTTGCTAGGATGCTTGCCATCCAGAACGACGAAACAGTCGGCAAAATAGTTAGCGCGGCCATAGTGTCCTTTGTAACCGACGAAAGGAGCGACGTGAACAATTTGGGCAAGGCGCTCGGTTTTTTTGGAAAGGACGACAAGGCACTTGCAGAAGAACGCAAGGCGGTCCGCAGGATACGTAAGGAAATCGGCGAAGATTTCGAGAAAAGGTTTAGGAAGTATGAACGTCTTGGATACTACTCTGTTGATTGAAATTTCCAGAGGAACCTCGGTCGGCAAGGAAGTTTTGGATTCCCTTCGCGGGAAAGAAACCGTCGTAACCTCGGTTTCCTACTACGAGTTTTTACGAGGAACGAAAAAACAAGACGCTGTCGCGTTTCTGGACTTGTTTTACGTTCTGCAGGTTGGCAAGACCGCGGCAAGAGTCGCGAGTGAACTGTTCAAGTCTCTTCAGGGTGCAGGCGTGACCCTATCGACTCCGGATGCCCTTATAGCCGGAGTGTGCATCGCTAACGACGCAACTCTCCACACCATGGACGGGGACTTCTCCAAAATCAAGGGCCTGAAGCTGAAGCTCTATTAGACGCGAAACGAAACTTTATTTAGCCGGAAGCGTTAAGGTGGAAATATGACCTCGGAACATTTTGAAGTCTTAAGGCCGACCTTGAAAGGCAGGGATATTGAAATCATTTCAGTAAGGAACCCTAAAGGCGATACATTCCATTCGGACTTGCGGGAGTACCTCGAAAACCTTGAAAAAAGAAGCGTGGGAACCGAAGGTTTTGAGGACAATCTCGATACTGACCTTCTGCCTGACGGCTTTCACTCCCGCGCCATTCCTTTGGATCATAAAATCGCCCCGCACCTTTACGAGTTCATCGAACGTGGAGCTTCCAAGGAGGTTCAGGCGCGCCAGATCGGAGTAGTCAACAAGCTGAGGGCTCTTTTAATCGTGCATGCCCTTATCGCCCATAGAAAGCCGATAACCGCGGTTCTGCGCGAGAACGTTGCAAAGCATGTCCTGGATTTTCTTGGTAAGCCCCAGACTGCTTTGCGGATAATTGAAACGAAGGCGCCTGCTCTGACGAAGCTGGCTAATAGGAAGGGCCTGATATACGTTCCAAATCTCATAGAAGCAGTTCAAAAAAGTTTCGAGTCCATAGCTGTCACTGATCAAGTCAAACCCCCGATACCAGTCGCGGAACCGAAAACCCGTGCTGTTGAAGTGAAGAGTCGCGTTTTGAAACTTTTGAGGAGTATCGGGAGAAGAGAAAAGGAAGAGCCCGAAGAGTGACTTGGTTTTCATGGCCCGCGAGCAACTGGAAGGAAAACCGACCGGCAGACCGAAAGGCGTTCCAAAAGGCAAGCTGCATCCTGTTGAACATGTCTTTACTGGGCTGAAAGGCAGGAACAAAATAATACTCGTCGGCGTGGACGGATATGCGTGCGAAGAAGATTTGCCTCACTTGCATGATTCGCTTCTTAAAAATTACCTTTCGGGCAACTGCGTAGTGGCGACTATTGGTTCGAGGACTTCCGCTTCCAAGGAAACTGGCGGCAAACAATTCGGCCACCTATTGCCTAAAAGGTTCCGTAGAAGCGCAAAACCGTTGCATCATTATTTGGCGGCTGATTTGGAACAGCATTTTGACAAGAAGGCATATGCAAGGGCAGCTGCTGTTTTCATGGCTTACCGGCTGCTGAAACTTTCGCGCGAAGGGAAAAAGCCAATAACCGCCGTGGTGCCTTACGACGATGCGATAAAGACAAGCGTTCGCCTCAGGAACCCCTCAGCTGCGCTTGATTTTATAGAAAAGAACCGGGGATTAGTTACTGGCGTCTTAAGCAGCACCATTACCGAAGAAAAAGCGAAAACCTTCCTGAAAAACGTGAGGCGCGAGTTCGAGCTCCTTAAAAGCGAACAGGAAGAGTCTAAAAATCGTCCTCACTTCTTTAAGCGGCTGTTTTCGTCAGTGGCCGGCGCCGTGGCTTCCGTTTTCCGCAGGCCGCATTCCGAAGAAGAAGCGGAAAAGCATTTTTTGCCGGAGAAACCGGAAACGCCTCCGCTGGGAGAAGAGGAGGAAAAGAAATTGTGGGAGGAAGATTAAGCAAACGTTAAGTATTTATACTTAAATAAGGCAAATAAGTGTGGTGATTGGTGTGGTTAACGTTACTTTATCG
The DNA here is from genome assembly GCA_016214445.1 of Microcaldota archaeon. GTDB lineage: Archaea > Micrarchaeota > Micrarchaeia > Norongarragalinales > Norongarragalinaceae > JACROM01. The sequence goes on along the minus strand of JACROM010000132.1, from coordinate 4,606 downwards.
GTTCCGCAGGAACTTTATGCCCTAATGAAAAAGCACCCGGAAATAAAGTGGACTGAAGTAATGCGCCGGGCAGCAGCGGATTTCGCGGAAAAAGTCGAAAAGGACGAGTTCAAGCAATACGCTTACGCTAAAAGCGTCGAGGACTGGAGTGGCGCGGATGAGCTATTCGAATTTTGAGCAAGGCGATATAGTCCTTCTTGACTTCAAGTTCTCGGACTTTGAAGGTTCGAAGCTGAGGCCTGCGCTTGTCATGAGCCCCGGCAGTTACAACATTTCCTCAGCTGACATGATAGTTCTGAAGGTAACTTCAGTCAGGCGTGGCGGCGTTTTTGAACTTGCGTTGGCCCAAAGCGACCTGTCCGAAGGCGTGCTGAAGGCTGCCAGCGTGGTCAGGGTTGACTTTCCGCTGGTTGTTGAAAAGAGGCTCGCGGGCCGCAAGGTCGGTAAGGCAAAGGAGGAATTCATCTCGAGGGTAAAAAAACTTACTGCAAAGCTGTACGCATTGGGTTGATGCGATGGTGGGTGAAGTTGGTTTTCCGACCCGATTTTGTGCGCGAATCGGTTATCGCAACATTTCACTCCTAGCTTGTTCGATTTGTCCTCTAACCATGTCTTGTTTTCTCTTCAGGGGCCCGACAAGCGAACTCGAGAATTTCAGGACCATCAGGTTGTTGTAGATGTAGTTCATCCTTTCGAAAAAGTATTCCGCTTCCTTCTTTTTGTCCGCTCTCAGGGCAAGCTGGAGCGCCCGGCGCAGTTCGCCGACGCAGTCCGACAGGCCGTTCAAATAGGATAAAACATCTATTTTCAGCTCTTCCGGAGTTGGCAGGCTTTCCTTCTTTACGAGTGCAAGGAACGCCTTGATTTCCACGTACTCCTGTTAGGCGTTCTGGGCGATGTGGTGGAAGTCCTCGCCGGCTACCTTGGCAAGCTTCTTCACTTCGGAATCCAACTCTTCAGCCAGCTTTTCCGCTTCCGCGTAGTCTTCGGTATGGATGTGGCGGATTGCCTTGGCGCACGAGCGGATTACCTCGCGGCTCTTCTGCAGGACCTCGTCCTGCCTCTTCTCCTTGGCGGTCAATTCCTTCTCTAATTCTGAAATGGTTTCCTCTAATGACAACTGAATCACCTTCTTGTGAAGAGTATGGTTGGCCGAGTTTAATAAAACGGACGAATCAGAGTTACGGTGGACTATGGTGTGCCTCGACAATGGCGAATCGAACCACCAAAAGTATTTATATTAAGTTTACTATATAGTAAACTACTTATAAAGGAATTTGGCGTTTGGAAGGTGTTTGGGGGTATGGTGGATGTTTTTTCAGGCAAGTCCGGCAGGGTCGTGATGTATTTGCTGCTGAATTCCCGGAAACAGGTGAGCCAAAAGCAGATTGTCGAGGCAACGGGGTTGAGCAAGGGTTTGGTGAGCCGCATTGTCAGCGTGTTGTCCGCTAAGGGTTTGGTCAAGAGGCCATACCGCACGCGTTTTGTTCTCGAATACCCGGGCAAGCTTTTGCTGGACTGGATAGGTAACAGGAACTTGGCGTTGAAGAAGGCGTTTTTCGCGAAAGACGGGCGGGTGCTGGAGAAAATCCCGCATGCGCATACCCTGCTTTCAGGCGCGTGGCTGGATTCTGGTTATTTGAAAAGCGATTTCAGGACGGTTTACGTGAAACCCGGCTTAAAGGCAGGAGGCTTGGTTGAAGGAAAGGCCGGCGAGCTGAAGTCAAAGATTGTCCTGATTGAGGCGGATGATGATTTCGTGTTTTACGGCAAAAGGAAGCTGAAAGGCGAGAACGTTGTGAATCCTTTCCTTTTGTACGTTGACATGGCGAGTTTCGGCGGCCTTGCCTCGAGCGCGTTGGGCGAGGTCGCGGAAAAGCACGGTTTCCCGAAGCTGAGTTTCAATAGTGGTTGGGGTAATGGTTGACTCCGTGAAAATCAGGAAAAAAACTTAAGGTTGCCGGCAGCAAGAGAAAGGAGCAAACGAGTGAAACAAGCTGCCGGCTGAACCCTAAGTAAGACAAACCCCGTCAGAGAGGCTTGAGCATAATTTCCGCCCTTTATGCTTTATGGCTTAAAAGCGGATGGTTTCCAGGCCGTACTGCTTTTCCGGTGCGGCAGCAACTGTCTTGGTGTCCCTGCCGACCACGTGCGGTGAGGTTACGCCGGTCACGATGCTCATGACGTTGATTTTGTCGCCCATTTCAGGCACCAGCCTCGCGCCCCACTTTACGTAGGCGTTCGGGTCAAAGTTGGCGGTGATGCCTTCGCCGACCTCGATTGCTTCGCCCAACGTGAGCTGCGAGCCGCCCTGTATCAAGACCAACGCGCCCTTCGAGCCGGCATAGTCGACATCCAACAGCGGGTGTTCCAAGGTGTTCTTGACCGCTTCCTCGACTTTTCCGTTGCCATGGCCTTCGCCTATGGAAATCATCGCCACTCCGGCGTTGCCCATGATCATGCGTAAGTCAGCGAAGTCGATGTTCATCAATGACGGAAGCATGATGGTGTCCGCGATGCCCTTTACTGACTTTGCGACGAGCGTGTCCGCTACTGCAAAAGCCTGGTTCATGGGCAGGTTGGGCACGTACTGCACCAGCCTGTTGTTGTCTATTATGACTGTTGTGTCGCATACGTTGCGCAACGCTTCAAGACCCCAGTCGGCCTTGCCCAAGCGCGCGCGTTCAAGCGAGAACGGGTAAGTGACCATGGAGACAACTATTGCGCCTGTCTGCTTCGCCACTTCGGCGATGACTGGAGCTGCTCCTGTTCCAGTGCCGCCGCCTAGGCCTGCGCACACGAAAACGAGTTCGGAATCGCCAAGTATTTCGGCGAACTTTTCGCGGGACTGTTCCGCGCACTTCATGCCCACTTCAGGGAAACCGCCTGCGCCCATGCCTTTGGTCAGTTTTCCGCCGATCAGGAGCCGTCTGTCGCATTCTATCATCTTCAGGTGGTTCTGGTCGGTGTTGACCGCTATGGTCTCGGCGCTCTTTATTCCCATCTTGTAGAGCCTGGCAACGGTGTTGGTTCCAGCTCCTCCTACTCCTACGACGCTTATTTTTATGTTTGAGGCGTCAAATTCCTTTTCTCCCTTTTGGGAGGACTTTTTCATGGCATCCGCAAGAATGCCCTCCATTCCTACCATTTTACATCATCTCCGACGGGTTTTTGGCTTGTTGACCCCTCCGGAGTACTCGGCCTTCAGCCCTATTGTTGGGGACCGTCGGTTTTTCTTGCGGTGGTTTCAACAGCTTACTGGTCTTTTTTTGAGAGGCCGAAAAACAAAGGGCCTCTTCGTAAAAACGAATCAACCTATGATTTCGATGTCATAGCCTGCGCTCTTGATTGGCTTGGCTTCAACTAGCGGCCTGCCTATCACGTGTGGTGACTTTACGCCGGTCACTATGGCGGTGATGTCTATTTTTCCGTCATAGTCCGGCAGCAGCCTCGCGCCCCACTTGACTGACGCGTTCGGGTCCATCTGCTCGGTAATCATTTCGCCTGCCTTGATCGCGTCGCCGAGCGTCAGGTCGTTGCCGCCTGCAATGTGGATGAGCGCGCCTTTCGCGCCTGCGAAGTCAACGTCCAAGAGCCTGTTCTTCATGACGCTTTCAACCGCGTCCTCGACCTTGTTGTTGCCCTTGCCTGTCCCGACTGCAATCATGCCCACGTCCCCAGCGCTCATTACAGCCCGGACGTCCGCGAAGTCGATGTTGACCAGCGAAGGCTGCGTGATGGTGAACACCAGGCCGCTGATGGCCTTGGCAAGTATTTCATCCGCTACCAAGAACGCCTGGTTCATGGGCAGGTTCGGTACCAACTGCACTAGGCGGTTGTTGTCGAGTATGATAACTGAGTCGGAAAACTCGCGCAGGCGCTGTATGCCTTCGTCCGCTTTCTTGACTCTTGCTCTTTCGAGCGCGAACGGGTAGTTGACCATCGAAACAACTATTGCTCCCGCGTCCTTGGCTACTTGCGCTACTATGGGCGCTGCTCCGGTTCCAGTGCCGCCGCCCATGCCCGCGCAAATGAAAACAAGGTGGCAGCCTGCCAGCGTGTTCTCCAAAAGCGGCCTGTCCACTTCGGCGCACTTCATGCCCACTTCAGGAAAGCCCCCTGCCCCGAGGCCTTTTGTTACGCTCTTTCCTATCAGGATTTTCTTGACGCTTTCATCCAACAGGTTCAGGTGCTGCCTGTCGGTATTGCATGCTATGAGTTCCGCGCCCCTCACGTTAAGTCGCTTGAGCCTGCCGATAGTGTTGTTTCCGCCGCCGCCTACTCCGACTACTGTTATCTTGATTTCCTCTATGTCATCGCTCATGGCTTTCGTTGCTGTTGCCGAGTGAGACATTGCATCCTTTACCAGATTGTCCATCATATGCTTGATCGCCCCTTTTTGTTTAAAAAGTGTTAAAACCACTTTTATCAAATATAAAAACCTTTCTTAAGACGGGAAAACGAGGCTCTTCGTTACTTCTTTGGGTTGTTTCTGAGCTTTTGGTTGTCGGCTTGCGGCTTTCTACTTGTTTGGTTCTTTTTCAGCGTTTTTGGTGCCTTTAGCTTCCTCTGTTCTCCTCGAAAAATTATTTTTTTGTCAGAAAAA
>JACROM010000127.1 GCA_016214445.1 Microcaldota archaeon | reverse complement strand
TTGTCAGTCGACGACGGTTGTTTTTCGTTGTTTTGCGTTTTTTTGTGTGTTGGCATAGGAGGTTATGGCTGGTTTTGAGTTTTTAGCGGGTGTTTTGCGAAGAAAACCTACCAACGAAAAAACGTTTCATTGGTAACCCCCCTTAAGGTAACAACCTATTAAAATACTCTCTCTCCTAATTTGTTCATGAAGCCTACGCTGTTTACCGGGAACTCGAACGTGCCGCTCGCGGAGGCAGTTGCGAAGGAGCTTTGGACCAAGCTGGGAGACGCTCTTGTGGCCAAGTTTAACGACGGAGAGACGCGAGTGAGGATAAACCAGACCGTCCGCGGGCAAAAGGTGTTTGTGCTCCAGTCAACCTGCGACCCAGTCAACGACAACCTCATGGAGATTCTTTTGATGGCAGACGCGTTAAAGCGGTCGTCTGCTGAAAAGATAGTCGCGGTGATACCTTATTTCGGCTACTCGCGGCAGGACTACCAGATGTCCGCAAGGGAGCCCATAACTTCGCGTTTGGTAGCTGACCTGCTGCAGCAGGCAGGAGTGACGAGCGTCGTTACAGTTGACATGCACTCCTCGAAAGCGCAGGGCTTCTTCAGCGTTCCTTTCGATAACCTCAAGACAACAAGGATGGCAACCGAATACCTGTCGAAGGAAATAGACCTTAACAAGAACATTGTCGTTGTCTCGCCGGACGCTGGCGGCGTCTCGAGAACCCAGTATTTTGCGGCCAGAATAAACGCGCCCATAGCAATAATACACAAACGCAGGCCCAGGCCGGGCGAGGCCAAGGTAATGAGCGTCATCGGAGACGTCGAAGGCAAGAACTGCCTTCTGGTGGACGACATGATTGACACCGGCGGCTCCCTAATAGGCGCGGCTGACGCATTGAAGGAGAAAGGCGCCAAGAACGTTTACGCTTACTGCACGCACGCAGTTCTTTCAGGGGACGCGGTCGGGAAAATAGAGAAAAGCAAGTCTCTTGAAAAACTCTTCGTCACCGATACAATCCCGTTGAAAAAGAAGAGCAGGAAGATAAAAGTGTTCAGCACCGCTCCCATACTGGCGAAAGCGATTTCCGCAATATACGAGAACGTCTCCATTTCGCCCTACGTGGACTAGAAATGCTCCAATACGCCCTTGTTCTTCTCGCAGGCTTGCTTGTCAAGCTGTCGGACGAAAAAAAGAAACTGTTTCTTGGAATAAGCTGTGGTCTGCTTATCGCGTTTTTGAGCGCGTTTGACTCGCTGATTGCCTCTGTTTTCCTTCCTGTTCTCCTGGCCAACCTTGCAGCTGGAAAAATCGACTCGCGCGAGCACTGGACCACGTTTTTCGTCGCAATGCTTTCGGTGTTCTTCCTCAAGACGCAGCTGCCTGTTGTTTCCGTTTTGTTTTTTGCTGCCGCGTACGGTGACGAGTTCCTGAAGTTCAAGCTTCCGATAGCGCGTCCTCTGCTTCCGTTGGGCGCCCTTGCAGCTTCGCTCTTCCTGCAGGACTTTTCGTTCTTTGCGGTAGTTGTGCTGTTCGACTTGGGTTACGTTGCCGCGGAGAGAGTTGCGAATTCCGCCTTTGGAGCGCGGATTACCAGCTTTTAGGGTCGGGGGTATTTGCTCCAAAGGCGTTTGCTTTGTTCCCCTTATGGGGGAATACATCGGTTTCGGCCAGAAGAGAGGACAAAGAGCTTTAATCTGCGCTCGTCGTGCAAGAGTTTGATTTGCTTAACGCTCTTCGTTCTGCGAAAGAGATTTAAACTTCTTCCTGTTCTTTCTTAGTCCTATGGATACGCCTTACCTCAAGCTGCCCTTAGATTCGAAAATATGGGTCAGGAAGGACGAGGGATGGTTCACCTTGGACGGGGCGCACCAGCTTTTCGGGGAGGGCAGGCCCTACAACGGAGTGCTGCACGCGGAAATACTCCCAAGCGAAACCACGACCGTTTTGAACCTGGGAATAGACACGAGCGAAGGCGCGCAGGTTTTCTCCTTCTCGTTCCCGAAAAAGGACAGTTCGCTGAAGACGTTCAAGGACCAGAATTTGAGCGAAAGCTACGAGAAAAAAGCCTTGAAAATCGCTTCCGAGCTCCTGAACCACCTCGAGGAATCACCACAAAAGAGGGGGCTGCTCGAGCGTATTGGGTCGAGGGTCTCGGAACTCGAGATGCTGGGCAACCAGGGCGTGTGGGAAAGGTTCTGAATTAGGCGAATTCCTTCCCTATTTTTTCAACGAATTCTTTTGCGAACTGATTTGCGTTTTTGGCTTCGCTTTCCGAAACCGCTTCAGGCTCGTCATAAACCGCACGGTGCCTCTTTATCCGCATCCTGTTGAATACAACCACCATTTCCTTGCTTAGTTTTCCGCCTTCTGATTCGATGAACTTCACTACTGCCAGGTGCTTGTACTCGCCTTTCGGCCTATAGCCTTTCAAAAACATCAGTGCTCGCGCCGCGCGGAGCATCGCGTTGTAGGAAATAACGAGTGTCCAATCGAGGTTTTTTGATGTGAAGCTGTCTTCGGCAGCCTTGATGTCCGCCTTTGATTGTTGGAAAATTTGCTTCGCGTAATCCTTGTTGACTGGTATGCTTTCTATCATCCCTTCCTCAAGCATTTTCACCAAGTTCATGTATGTCGCCTTTAAGCTCCAGGATTTTTCCCTTCAGTATCTTCTCAACCAAGGGCAGTTTCCTTTCCTTCTTCTCCTTGAACTCCTTTTCCGTCCACAGGATGTAGTTTATTTCTCTTGAAAGCCCTTTTTCAACCTTGGCGATAATTTTTATTACCTCAACTTCCTCGGTTTCGCCTATTATCAGCAGGTCTATGTCGCTCGTTTTCCGGTCATTCATCTCCGCGGTGCTGCCGTAAACCAGCGCGACTTTTATGCCTTTTATTTTTCCGAGTTCCTTCCTCAGGATTCCGGCGAACCCGACTGTTTGGGCGAAAAGCTGCCTCAGGCTTCCGTATGCGGGGTTGCTTCTGTCCGCCTCGAAAAGAAGCAGGTTCCCTTTCTGTTTTTTTGAGACTATCCCTGCCGAGGCCAGTTTTCGCATCTCTTTGCTGACCAGCGCCGGCGGCTTATCGAGCTTCCTCGCTATGTCGCGGAGGTGCAGCGGCTCGTGCGCGAAAAGCAACAGGTTAAGGAGTGCGACCCGGTTTTTGGAAGTGAACAACGCATCCAGCATACTAAAAAGGTTACGATTGTTATATAAAAAGGTAACGTTTCTCAGTCCAGCCCGAGAAACTTCCTGAAGCTTTCAAACAGGCCGAGTTCTTTCCCTTGTATTTCCTGTTTTTGTTCTGGCGAATGTTTTTTCGTGTATCCGGCTTTCAAGCCTTTTTCCTGCAGTACGCTTTCTATTAAGTAACTGTTAAAAAATAACTTATCCAAACATTAATAAAGTCACCACCCCTACTTTTCAAGTGATTGACGAACGACTCATCCGTGAAAAATTCAAACAGATGAATCCATCACTCAACGAACGCGCCAGGCGGCACTGGGTAGCCATCGAAGCCAAAGCATTAGGACGAGGCGGCATCTCCGCCGTTTCCAGAGCAACCGGCATCACCCGAAAAACAATCAGGGCCGGCCTGAGCGAACTCAAAAACAAAAATGTCGATTACACCC
>JACROM010000049.1:3533-5865 GCA_016214445.1 Microcaldota archaeon | reverse complement strand
CTGGTTTTGAGTTTTTAGCGGGTGTTTTGCGAAGAAAACCTACCAACGAAAAAACGCTTCATTGGTAACCCCCTAACTTGGAAAAAACAACCGATGAATAGATTTATATATATCTATCTTTACATAGAAGTCAGTGAAAAAATGACTCTTTTTTTCCATCTTAAAGCAAGCACAGAGCGCAGGTTCCGCAAAACAGCCATGAAAAAACACGGCTACAGCAAAGGGGCCTTGAAAAAGGCACTTGAAGACGCAATAGAGGACTGGCTGCTGAAGAATAACGCGGAGCCGGATGACGAGAAAGAAGAGCAGAAAAAATAGGTGAAAAAATGAAAAAACATTCAAAGAAAAACAAAGGCGACCCAACAAAGGAATTAAAGGGCATTTTGAAAGGAGTAAAAAAAACTAGCGTACAAATTCAGCACGAAATAGAACAACTTTACCATTTAAAACAAATCGCTCGGAATAGTGAAAAGAAAGACTGATGCGGTTGGAAAAAAGAAAGAAAAAAACAAAAATCAAAAAATAGGTGAACAAAGAAGATGAAGACAATAGTACCGGATACCGGGGTTTTGATTGACGGAAGAATAACCGCAGCGTCTTGGGTGAAACCTACGGTTTCCCCCGCTACCCTGGGAAGCACCCCCCTTCCCTCAAAGGTGAACAACTAAATGAAAACGATAGTACCAGACACAGGCGTCTTGATTGACGGAAGAATAACCGAGCAACTCCAAAACGAAGGAAAACTGAAAGTAATAGTGCCGGAAAGCGTGGTCGCGGAACTGGAGTTCCAGGCAAACACCGGAAAGGAAATAGGTTTCGCGGGCCTCGCAGAGCTGAAGAAGCTGAGCGAGCTCGGCAAAACCGGACACATAGAGATAAGCTTCGAGGGCGAAAGGCCCAACGCGTTCGAGATAGAGCACGCGCGATTTGGGGAAATCGACTCCAAAATACGCGGGCTCGCGAAGGAAAGGAAAGCGGTTTTATGGACAACGGACAAGGTCCAGGCGAGGGTAGCAGAAGCGGAAGGACTTGAGGTCGAATACCTGAGGCCGGTAGTGGCGGAAGCTAAGCTTACTCTGGAGAAGTTTTTCACGCGCGACACCTTGAGCGTCCACTTGAAGGAGAACCTGGTGCCGAAAGCGAAAGTAGGCAAGCCAGGCGCTTTCGAACTTGTGGATATAGGCTCCAAGCAGATAACCCGCAAGGAAATCGAAATACTGATGAAACAAAGCGTGGAGTTCTGCAAGCAGCACGAAAAGAGCTTTATTGAAATCGACAAAAAAGGCGCGACAGTGATGCAGATCAAGGATTTCCGCGTCATCTACATCCGTCCTCCTGTAAGCGAGGCTTTTGAAGTGACAATTGTCAGGCCCATAGTGAAGCTCTACCTTGAGGACTACAAGCTGACTGAAAACCTCTGGAGCCGATTTGGAGGCAAGGCAGAGGGCATCATAGTTGCCGGACCGCCAGGTTCAGGAAAGAGCACGTTCGCTACTGCTTTGGCGGAATTCTATTCCGCCCAGAAGAAGATAGTCAAGACACTGGAGTCTCCTCGCGACCTTCAGGTCAGCTCGGAAATAACGCAGTACGCTCCGCTTGAGGGAAGCTTCCAGGATACCGCTGATTTGCTTCTCTTGGTGCGGCCGGACTACACCGTTTACGACGAGATAAGGAAGCCGGACGACTTCGTCCTTTTCTCCGATTTGCGCATGGCAGGAGTTGGAATGGTAGGCGTAGTGCACGCTTCCAAGCCAATCGACGCCATCCAGCGGTTTATCGGCAAAATCGAGTTGGGCATGATTCCGCAGGTCATTGACACCATTTGCTTCATCGACAAGGGCCAGGTCGCTAAAACCTACACTCTTGGTTTCGTGGTGCGCGCTCCGCACGGCATGAACGACGAAGACCTTGCAAGGCCGGTGATTGAAGTCCGCGACTTGGAAACCAGCTCCTTGGAGTTCGAAATCTACAAGTTCGGAGACGAGACCGTTGTTTTTCCGGTTGCGGGAAAGGAAAGGAAGCCAAGGGAGCCTGTTGACGAGGGCAAAATCAGCAAAATCCTTTCGAGGACCATACGCGGGCCTTTTGAGTTCAGCGTTTCCGGGAACACCGTCAACCTTACGGTGCCAGAGCACGCCTTGAGCAAGATAATCGGCAAGAAAGGCAAGAACATCATGGAGCTCGAAAAGCGGCTCGGCATGAAGGTCAAGGCGAGGGCGAAGTGAAAAAACCCGTTAATTAAAAAACCCGGACAAAAACGCAACCTTTTTGAAAGAAAGACGCAACAAACACTAACCTAGCTCAAAAACGCTCCCTTCCAAAGGGAAGGGGG
>JACROM010000049.1:0-3499 GCA_016214445.1 Microcaldota archaeon | reverse complement strand
AAAAGAGTGACAAAAGCAAGACGGAGTTTGTCGACGTGTGCGGCAGCACCGTCGACTTTGCTCAAACAGTTGGTCGCGATTGTTTCGCAAAGAAACAATCGCTTCGCTCAAAACGCCTCGGTAGCTCAGCGGCAGAGACACGGTCGCCTTTTTCTTTTGGGAAAAGAAAAATGCGGCCTACCGAAAAAGAAAACGCTTTAGAACGCGAGAAACAAAGTAAAAAGTAAAACAAGGAAAACGCCTCGGTAGCTCAGCGGCAGAGCACCTGTTTTGTAAACAGGGGGTCGAGAGTTCAATCCTCTCCCGAGGCTTTGAAACAAACAAGGTGATACTCATGGAAAAAATCGTTTTCGCTTGCAAGGACGTGAAGGGGCTGAAGAAGGTTCTTGAGCCGCAGACGCGGAACGACCCCAACGTTCCTTACAACCCGGAAGACGAGATGTTCATCCGCCTTGGCTATACGCTCCGCGACGGGGCAGCTTACGGCACCGAAGGGTACGTGGTTTACTTCAAGGCGCCCGAAGAGGAAGCGTCCAAATACAGGGACAAGCTCAAGGCAATAGAAGGCTGCGAAGAGCTCAAGGGCGAAGCGAAGGAGAAAGTCATTTCAGGCATAGAAAGCGAGGAAGACTCGGCAAGCGCGGGCTTCGGGGCCGTTTTTGGTTAAATTATTATATCAAAACAACGTAACCACATTCGATGTTCCGCGCCTATTCGGTCCACAACGAGTCCATAGAGAAGATAACTGATTTTGAAGAGCTCGAAGCAGCCCTGAAGGACCCGCGGCACCGCGTGTGGCTGGACCTCGACAACCCCAAGAGGGAAGAGATGGAGTTCCTGGAAAAAACCCTCGGTTTCCACCCACTGCTGCTCGAAGACATACTCAAGCAGAACCAGCGCCCCAAAGTGGAGCCTTACGACAACTGCATGTACATGGTGTTCAAGGTAGTTGATTTGCACAACCCAAAGCAGCCGCCCCAGCTCGACGTGGTATTGGGGCCGAACTACCTGGTCACCTCGCACGTGAAGCAGCTCGCTTTCCTCGAGGACGTGTGGCAGCGGACCGAAAAGAACCCGTCCATACTGTCGCGGGGAGCGGACTTCACCCTCTACGCGATTCTGGACGTTTTCGTGGACAGCCTTTTCCCTATCATCACGGAAATGGACACGCAGATAGACGCTGCCGAAGACAAGGCGTTCAAGGACCCGTCCCCAGCAGTGCTTGTGAAGATACTCTCCCTGAAAAAGAAGTGCCTTGCTGCTAGAAGGCAGATAAGCCCATTGAGGGACATGCTGGCAACTGTAGCCAAGTACGACAACCCTTTCATCAACAAGAAAAACCTCGTATACTACCGCGACATTTACGACCACGTGCTGCGCATAACCGAGTCCATAGACAACTCGAGGGAAATGCTCACAGCCACCATGGAAGGGTACGTTTCCTCCATATCCAACAACCTCAACGTCATAATGAAGAAGCTGGCGGCCGTAGCGGCCATAATCATGGTGCCGGCAATGATTGCTGGAATATACGGCATGAACTTCGACGACATATCAAGTTACGCGCTCGGCAACCCCATGGTCGCGTTCATGCTCATGGGTGCATCGGTCTTCATACTCGGCTTCTACTTAAAGTGGCGCGGATGGTTGTAGCAGAGTATCAACCAATGATAAGCATATCCTTAACAACCGTTTTTATCCTGAATTCCTTCTTATAACGAGCCCCAGGAACCCGGAAGTCAGACAACCCAAACAAATAAGCAGACGAATAATAGGTACCGGGAGATACCTTTCCCCGGTTGGTAAACACCTGGTATTCAGCAGTAACCGTTTGTCCCGGGTATAATACAAAACTAAAGCAACGGGAAGGAACATCCGGATAATCTCTGCCCCTACAAACAAAGCCCCCGTTCCCGAGAACAATGCCATCAACTCCAACAGACACGGTTTCGTATTCTATCCGGAAACCCAATTCGCCCGTGTTCTTAATCTTAAACTCAGCAGGAACAGGGTTAGAGATGCCGTTTACGGCCGCAGTAAACACGGGATTCGGAGTAATTTCAAAGTCTATTTTTGGCGCAGAAATGTTTACAATCTTGCACAATAGGGACGAAGAATTTTGTTCAAAGTCTGCAGATAAGCTAAAACAGACTTTAGGTTTACGAGGCTCAAAGTCAGAGGATAAAGAAACAGGCAATACTACCACCGTCTCTCCGGGCGAAAGAAGCTTCACACTCAAATTCAAGCCGGCATAATCATCATAGTTGCTGCCATAATAATCAAGAAGCAAATCAGTACTGTTTTCACCCGGAGTAACCTCGCCGCTAGCCAAAGACAAGATAGCATTTTCGTAAGCCACCCCGCAGATTTTGTAAAATAAATCAGACCTGTTTGTCCTCATAACTATTTCAACAGGAGCAACAATTCGGTTAACTTCTTCTCCCGCGCCAAGAACTGCCGGGATACGGCCGCGGCTAGTATAATTCTTAAAAGTCCATTCTGCACCCGCAACTTCCAAAGAAGAAAAAGTCAAAGCTTCTTGAACCGCGTCTTTTTGCGACCCTTGGGAGTCCACGGCAACACAACCAAGAAGAAAGATGGCAAAAAAGAAAAGAAGCAAGAACTTTTTCAGCATAGCAACACGATAGAACAATAAAAGTAGTGGTTTTTATTCATTCCCATTAAAATAAAGATAGTGATGAACTCGTATGAGTTATGAGCCGCTTGGAGAAATCCGGCGGCTGTGATTTTAACTTTGAGTGCTGATGATCTTTTTCCAAAAGGCTTATTAACCAGTTAACCAATTGTGAATAATATTATTCAGTTTTGAATAATAAGGGTGTTTTTGAATTGGATGCCTTGGAACTGGTCAAATACAGCGGCGCGAAAAACGTGCTGCGGACGCTCTTCGGATACCCCAAAAGGCAGTTTACCATAAACGAACTGGCAAAAACCTCGAAAACCCCTTTTACTTCTGTTTGGAGGCTCGTCCGGAAATTGGAACCAGCAGGAGTTATAGAAACAAACAGGCTCGGCAACAGCATAATAGTCCGGCTGAAAAACTCCGAATACACGCAGACGTTCGCAAGGTTATTGGAGCTGAACACGAGCCCGCAGGCTTTTACTGTCCAAAAACTAAAGGAAGAGCTAAGAAAGAACAAGGGAATAAAGGGGGTTTTTCTGTTCGGCAGTGTCGCCAGAGGCGAAGAAAAGCTGGAAAGCGACATAGATTTGGCGATACTGGCAACGAAAGGGTTTGACGCCAACAAGCTGGTATTCGATGTTTACGAAAAACACGGGACCAAGGTGGTGCCCCTTGTTTTTCACGACAAAAAAGAAGCTGAAAGGTTCCTAAAAAACAAGGAAAACGTGAAACTGTTATGACATCCTCCGCAGCCTCCCTCGCCTGATGGCTCGGATGGCTGCGGTATCCCCTTGATATGCTGATGGCGTTACACATCCCCTTCAGACATCCCCGACGATTCCTCCTTTGGCCTGA
>JACROM010000129.1 GCA_016214445.1 Microcaldota archaeon | reverse complement strand
TTGCCGATGCTTTGTTCGAGCTTTCGAAAGTCATGCAAGACGCTGACGGAACGCCTTTTGAAGTCACTAAAAAAACTCATGGTCTGTTAAAAAAATTGTCTATAGAAAACCTAATCGTTAAAAAATGGGACAGATAGGGGTGTACGTATCCCTTGAGCACTACAAAAAGGCCATAGCCGCGCTGATGGCCATTCGAGAAAACTACCGCCGCATGAAAAAAATGGTCGTTATTCCGCGTCAGGCAATTCTTGAAGGCGACAAGGAATCCCCAGAGTCTTTGCTGCGCAACCCCCACATAGTTTCAGAAGTTTACCCTGTAAAGCGGTTCAATGCAACTACGCCTGTGTTTTTAAGAGAACAACCATTTTACTGCTTCGGGGGGTTGGCGTCGGAGCTGAACGAATCAGCTTCCAAAGAACACGTGTTGCAAGCCGTCGATGTAATGCTTGAACTGGCAGAGCGGGGCGTACCTGCCATTCCCGATTTGTTCGGCCTGCTTGAAACCCCAAAGGGTCTTTTATTGTCCGTACGCGATCCGGATAGTTTGGCGATCAATTTGGCTCAAATTGACGCGGGAAACAAACGTGTTTATTTAAACCTTGCGACAACAATCTGCAACATGCTATCTCGGCTTGGATTTAGTTTGAAAGAAAATGAGATCACGAGTCTAATTGGTGAAGTTCAGAAGAAGGACAAACTGGCGGCGGATTTTAAAGTTGACTTGTTAAAGCGGCTAGAACTCTTTTGCAAAGATTAAGGTGTCAAAAACTGAAAAACGAGGCGGGTTCGGGTGTCTTTGCCTGCAAAAACTTAGAACAGGCTCAACGCAGCGGCCCACAGGCCGCGTTCACTGCTGAGTGCGCTTCCATAGCACATTAAGACGACGCTGCCGTCTTTCGCCTCGAGGCTCAAGTCTGCGCTTACGCCGTGCTGGCTCGTCGGCGAACGTGCGGGAAGTAAAAATTTGATTTGCCGGCAGCGTTCAAACCAAGCTCTCGTATAAATTTAGCATCTTGGTTGCCATCTTTTCAGTTGAGAACAACAGGGCTTTTTTGCGGGCGTTTTGTTGCATGGCTTTCCTTTTTTTGGCCGGCATGGTAATCGCGGAAAGGATTTTTTCCGCGCAGTCCTCCTCGTTGAACGGCTCGAACAAATACCCTGTTTTTCGGTCGTTTATTGTTTCCGGTATAGCCAATGCGTTCGCCCCAACGCACGGCGTTCCGCACGACTGCGCTTCCATCAGCGCAAGTCCCTGCGTCTCGAACGTTGACGCGCTTACGACGCAATCTGCCGCCGAGTAGTAGTATGGAAGGAGGTTTTTCGGCACGAAGCCAGTGAACTCGAATACGCTTGAAACGCCTTCCTTTTCAGCCAGCATCTCGTAGTGTTTTTTGGCGGGCCCCTCGCCTGTCACTATGAACCTCGCGTTTTCCTCTTTGAGGACGTGCCTTGCAGACTTTATCACCACGTTGACGTTCTTTTCCCAGCCGAGCCTTCCAGCTACAAGCACGATTTTTTCTTTTCCCAGCCCGAAGAGCTTTTCCTTCGCGTTCCTTTTCGGAGAATAGAACGCGGCGTCTATTCCGTTGGGTATGGTGGTCACGTGCGGCACAGCATGTTCCTTGAGCATTCCCGTTACGACGTGCGAGGGCGCGGTGACGACGTCGAAAGGCTTGTAGAAAAGGGAGATTGCCTTCCACATGACTCGTGAGGTGACTTTTTTCACCCACCTGCTTTTTGTCAGGTAGTCGGTTATCGAGGGCGAGGCGATGAAGGTGTGGAATGTGCCAACTAGCGGAGTGTCAAGTACTGATGCGGTCCGGCGTGCTGCCATGCCCATTGAAGCGATAGCGTGCGAGTGAACCAGCTCCACCCCGTTTTTTCTGGCTTTTGCCGCTGCGTCGATGTAGGGGAAAAGCGCGAGCTTGTATTGCGGGTAGGGTGGGAACGGTATGGAGCGGAAATAGAAAACATGCGGGTCGGTGTTTCGCGCCCTGTCCGTTGATGAGCCCGAAGTGAACACGTAGACTTCGTTGCCTTTGCGTTCGAGTTGTTTCCTCATTTCAAGTATGCTGTTCACTACGCCGTCCACGTTCGGGAGGTAAGTGTCGGTAAAGTACGCGATCTTCATCATTTCACCAGCCAGAACGCCAGGAACACCAGCGCGAATGACAGTATAAGGATTATGGGCGCGAGTATTTTGGCAGTAGCCACTATGGAGTTTACCGTTGATACCAGCTCGGTCTGCCTTTTTATGCCGAGGACCGAGAACCTTGCTCTTTTGGTTTCGAGCGCTGCCTCTATGGGTTCCATGTTCTTAAGCGCCCTTGAAACAGTTTCTTCAATCCTGCCAACCAGCCAGTCGGGAGTGCGCGCGCCAAGCGGGTTGTGTATGCCGCCTATGGTGTTGACCGAGTGCGTGTCTGTTGTGAAGATGTCCACGAACGCGAAGTTGTGCTTGGCGAGCCTGTTGAGCAAGGTTTGCCTGAATTCCGGCAACGCGTTGTTTGCGTCTATGACCACCATGCACGCCTTCTTTTTTCCGAAGCCTATTACTGCGACCTTCATTCCCGCCTTGCCTATTCCCTGCAGCAGTGTGCATTCTTCGAGCTTGTCTTCGGCTGTGCCGAGCGACAGAGGTTCATTTTTTTGGGGGCCGAGCGATGCCACCGCGTTCTCGAAGTTTTCGAACACTTCGCTGCCGACGTCGAACATGTCGCCGTCCGTGATGGAATTGTGCCTGTCCACAACCAGCGCGTCGTCATAGTGCTTCATCGCCAACGCCCTGAGTATCCATCCCGCTGCCAGGTCGTAGTCTTCTGTGGAGTATGGGGCGCGCGTTATGGAGAAGAACGCTTTTTTTCCGAATCCGAACACGCTCGCCTGGTTTTCGTGCCTCGCGGTGTGGGAAAGGAATCCGGTTGCGCTGAAGCCGCTTGCCTTCTGCACCATGCCGTCGAATACCTGTTCAAGCTGTGCGAACTGCGACGCGTGCAGCGGGTTGAGGTCGTGCGTGACGAGCGGGTGGAACGTGAATACCGTTGCGCCGTATTTTTCGGAGAATTTCCTTTCGAGCATCGCCGGGAACGCGCTTCCTCCGAGGTTGCCGAACGGCCCGTAGTGAAGGTGAGGGACAAAGAACAGCGCTTTGAGCGTTTTGTCTTTTTTGCGCCTGAAGATTACCGCCCCGAAAAGCGTGCGGACCTCGTCGCCGAACTCGCCCAAGAAGTCTTCGAGGTCGTTCTTCCCCTGCAGCCATTGGCCGAAGAACAGCGTCAAAGCCTGGATTGTCGACACGCCGAAGTTCCTTTTTGCAGGCGCGTTTATGACGTAGAAAAGCGCGCCCATCGCTATCAGGAGCACGGCGCTCGAGACGAGGAACTTTAATATTGTGAGCACATTGGGTTCGACGAAGAACACCGCTTCCATTATGCCGAACGAGTTCCAGAGGTAGAGGAAGGAGAGGTTGAAGAACGGGTGTATTATTCCCACTGCCGCAGCCTTGCCGTAAGAAGACGAGAGGATCAGTTTCGCTATGGCGAAACCTATCATGAACACGAGCGCGTTGGCGAAGAACACGAACGGTTCCCTCAGGGTAAGCGAGTTGAAGGCGAAAACCCCCACTGCGTAGAGTATTGCTGTGAATGTAGCTGAAGCAAATCCGCCGAGGAGGAAGTACTTGAAGAATTTCCGCGAGAAGACTGACGTGCTTAGGGCAGCTGCAAGCACTGCCGGCAGGAAAAGCAGCCAGAACCCTTCCGCGCTTCCGTAGACCAACGCTTCCAGTAGTTTTCCCTCGTGCAAAAAGCGCAGGGCGAATCCTCCTATGAACGAGGCGGCTAGGAGGTAGAGGGAAAGCTTTTTGGCTGGCGGAACCTCGGTGAGGATGTTCGACATAGCGACGAACTTGTTTCTCGTGTCATCCATGCGTAATCTAAAGGTGCGAGCGTATAAAAACGTCTTCGGCTCAGTACCTTTCATGCTTTCCAAGATATGCCCAGCCTGCGGCAAGGACGATTTTTCATTGCCGTTCGTTGGCGCTTTCTGCAGGGATTGTTTCGTGTCGAGGAGCCCCCTCTACGTCCTGCCGTCGGTAAGCCTTCAGTACTGCCCGTGCTGCGGCAAGTTCAGGCTTTCAGGCGAGTGGAAGGACGCTTCGTTCCTCAAGGGCTTCCTGCAGCAGAGGATAAAGTCCGATTACGAGCTTAAGGATGTCGCGGTTGTTTTTGACATCCACAGGAAGGACGTAATTTTTTCCGTCAAGCTCAAGCTGGACGTTCACGGCACCATTGTCGAGGCAAACGACAAGGCGCGGTTTGTCCTTGACAAGCGCTCCTGCGCTTCCTGTTCGAGGCAGGCAGGCGGCTACCATGAGGCTGTTTTACAGCTGCGCGGGCCGAAGGATTTGGTTGCGTTGAAGGCCGAGTCCATAGAGCGGAAGCTCAAGGGCCTCACGTTCATCGCCAAGGTGGTGAAGCAAAAGAACGGCTTGGACCTGCTGGTCGGCGACAAGAGGATATTGGCGCAGTTCCTGCACGGCTCCGGCTACGTTTTCTCGAACAAGCTCGTAGGCAGGCGGGACGGCAGGAACCTTTACCGCGCCACGTTTTGCCTGAGGCTCTGACGCAATCCTAGGAAGAATTAGGTTTCCGGTGCCCTTCTTGGAACGTCCATTTTCTTTTTTTAGCCAGTTCCAATGGCGTTTCGCCTTTTTTGTTCTTCCTTGTCGCGTCTGCTCCTGAATCAATCAGAAGATTGGCTAGGTCAACTGGGCCGCGCCACATTGCAGAGTGCAATGGCGTGTTGCCTTCGCGGTCTGCTGCGTTCACTTCCGCTCTTTCCAAAAGCTGCTTCACCATCTCTTCAGAGTAGTCCATGGACATAGCCGCGCTGTGCAATGGAGTATAACCCTGATGGTCTTTCGCGTTAGGGTATGCGCCATGTTCAAGAAGAAGTTTTGCAACTGCGCTCCCACGCCCCAAGTAGGCAGCATAATGGAGCGGAGTCCTTTTGCTTCGCTTTGTTCTTGCGTTAACGAACGCTCCGTGTTTCAAGAGTAGTTTTGCAGCTTCTTCGTTTCCACTTTCAGCAGCTTCATGGAGAGGCGTCCTTCCGCGTTCGCTCTTTATTTCCGTGCTCGCGCCGCTTTTCAGGAGCAATTGCACTGTCTGCGCGTGGTTTTCGCCTAAGGTTTTTATTGCAGCCCAGAATAGTGGCGTGAACCCAAAAATATCCTTAGCTTCTATGTCTGCTCCTTCGGTTAGCAGCTTTTTTACTTCTGCGGTGTTGCCGTTCCGAGCCGCTTCGTGCAAAGCGGTCATTCCTCGAGAGTATGTTTTTTCGGGAGGCGACTTGCTTGGAATTGTTACTGTTTTTAGATTTATTCTTTCTACCATAATGGCCCGTCTTCTGTACTGCGCTGGTTTTTTTATTGCTTTGGTTTATCGTGTGTTCTTGCTCTTTCAGCAAAATTAATTAACTACCGACCCGTCTTTCACTGCGTATGAGGATAGGTTTTCTGGACGCTAGGTCCAACACGAAGGACGCGCACCCGGTTTTCGCGGAAATAGTGGAAAAAACAGCAAACGTGCAGGTCGAGGGCTTGACTGCCCCCAATCCCTTCAAGGTGCCTGCTGCCGCAAAGAGGCTCTTCAGCCAAGGCGTTGACTCCATCATAGCTTTTGTCACTTCAGATGACGACCACGAGCTAGGTTTCCTGAGGGACAAGCTTGCGGACGTGGAGATAAGCGAGGGCAAGTACGTTTTCCTTGTTTTCGAGGACTCGAATGTTTTGGCGGACCAGATGCGGCAGGATTTGGAGCACGCGCTGAGCGAGGCGCTTTCCTACGCTCCGGCAGAGCCGAAGCAGCCCGAAGCAGGCGCGATGGACATGTTTTCGGTTCCTTCCCAAGGAGGCGAAGAGGAGTCCGAAGTGAAGGATTTGCTCGGCGATGAGGAAGTCCACAAGCTTTTCTGAAATTCTGCCTTTGGCTAAAGGCGTTTGCCTTGTCCCCGCGGAGTGGTTGTTTCAAACCATAGCCTTAAAAACCAGTCCGCGCACTTGTCTTCAATAGAAAGGTAGGTTAGTTCCTACGGACGAAAAGCGTGATCTCTCATTTTGAGAAAATTCAGTGAAAGATGTAAGCGAAGTAAACCGTGTTTTTTGGAAGCCAGCTACCTAGAGAAAGGTGTATAGAATGGATCAAGAAAGCCAGCCAGACAGTGATAGGCCCATGTACGAGGCAGTTTGTTCAGACTGCGGCCAACCTTGCCAGGTCCCGTTCCAGCCCGCTGAGGGCAGACCGGTGTACTGCAGGGAGTGCTTCAGGAAGCACAGAAAGCCCAGACATGAAGGCGGACACGGTGGCGGCGGCAGGTTCCGCAGGGACCGCGACTCCGGGTACTAGTTCGGCGTTTGCAAATTTACCCGCGGAAACGCGGGTTTTCATTTTCTTTTTTTTTTATTTTTTTACGAGTGATCTCATGAGTTTTGAAGAATTAAGGATCCACCCACACTTGCTCCGTTCAGTGAAGGAGCTTGGTTTCGAGGTGCCTACGCCCGTACAAAAGGCGGCCATACCGCTTTTGCTGCAGGGCAGCGACGTGATAGCGCAGGCGCAGACCGGCACCGGAAAAACAGCAGCGTTCGCCATAGCCATACTCCAGACCCTCCAGCCCGGCAGCGGAGTTCAGGCAATAATTTTGGTGCCCACTCGCGAGCTTGCGCTTCAGGTGGTGCAGGAGTTCCGGGATGTGGGGAAATACTGCAGGCACCGCACTCTTGCTGTTTACGGCGGCGCGAGCATGAACATTCACGGGCCGGGTTTTGGACCACTTGCAGCGAGGCACGCTTTCGCTTGCCAACGTGAAGATGGCCGTTCTCGACGAGGCCGACCGCATGCTTGACATGGGTTTCATCGAGGACGTGCAGAAGATTCTCGCTTACACACCCGAACAGAAGCAGATGCTCCTGTTTTCAGCGACCATGCCGGAAGCCATAGTCGAGTTGGTCAATAGAACCATGGTGCAGCCCGAGATGGTCAACGCTTCCCCTTCCATAACAGTGGCCGAGCTCAGCCAGCATTACGTCAGCGTGGACCCGAAGAAGAAGCTTTCCTCTTTGTGCGCGCTGCTGAAGATCAAGAAGCCGAGGCTCGTGCTTGTCTTCGTCCGCACCAAACGCGGAGCGGACACATTGCACAAGATGCTTTTGCAGCGAGGATTCCGGAACGTTTGTCTGCACGGCGACCTGTCGCAGTCCCACAGGGAAAAGCACATGAGCCTTTTCCGGGACAAGAAGACCGGCATACTGGTTGCTACTGACGTTGCCGCGCGCGGTCTTGATGTCGACGACATAGATTTGGTAGTCAACTACAATCTTCCTGAAGATGAGGACACCTACGTCCACCGCGTCGGGCGAACTGCGAGAGCCGGAAAGAAGGGCGACGCGGTCAGTTTCGTGACCAACGTGATGGAAAAAAGGCTCATCGAAGACTTTGCGTTGAAAACGCGCTCGAAAATAGCGGAAATAGAGTTGTTTCCGGGTCAGAAGGTAACGCTCGGGGACGCGCCTGCAGGTTCAATCCACGCCGGCGGCAGGCACCGCAGGATGCCCATCGCTTTCCACTCCTACCGCGGCTGAACTCTTTTACCATCCTAGAACGTAAGCGAATATCAGCGGAGCTACTATTGTAGCGTCCGATTCTATTATGAACTTCGGCGTTTCCACATCGATCTTGTCCCACGTTATTTTCTCGTTCGGCACCGCGCCCGAGTAGGAGCCGTAGCTGGTTGTCGAGTCGCTTATCTGGCAGAAGTAGCCCCAGTAGGGAACTTTCCTGTCGAGGTCAAGCCTCAGCGTCGGAACAACACATATCGGAAAGTCGCCTGCTATGCCTCCTCCTATTTGGAAGAACCCGATGGAGTGTTTGGCGGACGTTTTCGCGTACCAGTCTATGAGTTCCTTCATGTAATGAAGTCCTCCTTTTACGGTGTTGAAGCTCTTTATGTCTTGTTCCTCGTTTTTGGGTTGTATGCAGTAGGATACGAAAATGTTTCCGAGCGTGGAGTCTTCCCATCCGGGCACGAAAAGGGGCAGTTTCTTTTCTGCGGCAGCAAGCAGCCAGCTGTCTTTCAGGTCTATCTGGTATTCGTCCTTAAGCACCCCGGACTCGATTAGTTCGTAGAAGTACTGGTGCGGGAGCTTGCTCTCCTTCCTTTCATCCGCTTCCTTCCACAGCTTGACTATTTTGCCTTCTATTTTCCTCATCGCGTCTTCTTCCGGAATGCAGGTGTCCGTCACCCGGTTAAAGCCGTTTTTCCTCAGTTCCTTTTCGTCAACAGGTTTCAGGTCGCGGTAATGCGGCACACGCTTATAGTGCTTGTGCGCAACCAGGTTGAAGAGGTCCTCCTCGAGGTTCGCGCCCGTGCAGGTTATGGCGTGCACTTTATCGTTCCTTATCATTTCAGCAAGGGATTTGCCGAGCTCGGCAGTGCTCATCGCTCCTGCAAGCGTGACCATCATCTTGCCGCCTTTTTCCACGTGCTTCTTGTACGCTTCGGCCGCGTCAACAGTCGTCGCAGCGTTGAAGTGCTTGTAGTGTTTCTTCATGAATTCCGTTATTTCTCCTTCCTTCAATTTTCTCACCTGTTTCTTTCGGGACTTTTTTACTTCGTAACGCTCAAATAAAAGAGTTTTGAATTGAACGGGCGGCTAGGCGTTTGACGAAAAGAAATAAGGAAAACTCGACATTCACCAAAGTTTTCCTGTCGGTCTGACAGAGTAAGCGGTCAGACCGTCCGCTAGGTGTGAATTACTCTGCCTGAGCGACACGCAGGAAGAGAGACAGTGCATTTCCGCGGAAATTTCCGTACTATGATTTGTGCTCCTTCTCGTATTCTTCTAGGGCTTCCTTGGTTATTTTCCAGTTTCTTCCGAACTGAACTGCCCCGATTTTTCCGTCCCTAGCAAGCAGGCTCAGATACTCCTGGCTGTAGCCGTTCTTGCTGATTTTCGCCGCTTCAGCAAGGTCAAGGTATTCCCCAGGATTCTGACCCAGACTATCCAAGTAAATGTCAAGCGACCGTTCGACTGCCTTGGCCACGAAATTGGCAAAGGGAGTAATGTCATTTTCGGCCCTTGCCTGCATTATCCGATCAAGGTATTTCTTTCTCTCCGCCCGCAGGATTATCACCGGAGGATAGCCACTGCGCATCAGGTAAAGATTCAAAAGAAGCCTTGCGGTTCGCCCGTTGCCATCTATGAATGGATGGATATCAACAAACCTTTGATGTATTTTAGCCCCGGTTTCAATAGGCTCTCCGCCCCTAGACTTTAAAAGCCCGTAAACTTCCTGCATAAGCGCAGGCACTTTGGCCGGACTAGGCGGCGAATAAGTGGTGCCGCTTATACGAATCGCCCCTCTACGGTAGAAGCCCGCATTTTCAGGGTCAATCCTATCCAATATTATCGCATGTAGATTCAAAACATCGATTTCCTCAATTACAGGCTTACTTACAAGGGATTGCACAAAATCAATCGCCTTACTGTGGTTCGTAACCTCTAAATGCTCCCGCATGCTTTTTCCGCCAATCGTAATACCATCCTCAAGCACAAGCTTGGTCTCGCTTAAGCTGAGTGAATTGCCTTCTATCGCGTTCGAGTTATAGGTAAGGTCCACCCTGAAAGTTTCCTGCAATTTCGCTAAAGCGCCTCGGTCAAAAGGCCGAAGCTTGTCAAGCTCCCGTCTTTTTGCAAGCACGCGCGAGTATATCGCTTCATCAATTGGCATAACTAAACCATATATCGGATAGTTTATAATATTTCCTATCCGATACGGCGACCAAGCACACACCACAGTTAAAGATATCGGATAGCACACGAAAGCCAACATCCGATATTAGAGCCAGGCGTAGTAAAAGTGGTCAGACCGTCCGTCATTCATCATAAGGCTCGACCATTGGCCCGGAGGCCGCCGGTTCCGCCCAGAGCAACTTGCCGGCGATTCGAAAGGTTGGAAGCGATGGTCGGACGACCATCGCAGACCTCAGTTTCACCGGTTCCGCTCAAATCAGGCGTAACGCAGTCATCATTCCGTAAGAGACTTGGCGGGTTGGGAATTAAAGCTGCTTGTTCGGTTGTTTCAAGGCAAAGTGGAGGGAGGGGCGAGGCGAAAAATATACTCTTTTCCAACTCTCTTTACCCGCCCAGTATTCCGGCTGCTATGGCCAGCGCCCCGAGCAGGAGGCAGAACCAAGAGAACTCTATTCTTCTCGCTATGAGCATGAGCGCTTCCAGCGAAAGGAACCCGGCTATGAACGATGACGCGGTAAGGACGAGCATTTCGGCTGCTGAAATCGGCGGTAGCCCTTCAAGCAGAGACAGCCCCACTTCCGCGCCAGCTACGGCAGGTATGCTCAGCATGAACGAAAACTTCAAAGCATCCTCGGTTTTCACGTTTCTCAAAAGCAGCGCAGCTGTAGTGGTGCCCGAACGCGATACCCCGGGCAGGACGGACAGCGCCTGCAGCGCTCCAGTGAAAACCGCGTCCTTCATGTTTATTTCTCCCAGCTTCCGCAGCCCCTTCGGTTTCACCCCCAAAAGCAAGGCGGTGAAAACCAGTCCGGCTCCAACTGCTATCATGAACAGGTGCGCGTCGAATGCAGCGAATGCTTTTTTTGACAGGAGGTAGAGCGGCAGGCCTATTGCCGCTGTTGTAGCTGTTGCGGCAACCAAATCAGCCAAGAGTTTCCTGTTTTTCGGGAGCTCGAGAATCGGCTTGAGGAAGTAAACGAGCGCCGCGAGCAGGGTTCCGATGTGCGCGAACAGCGCTATCCTGAAAGCGGTTTCAGCCTGCATGCCGAAGAAAGTCATGGCTGCAAGCGCCACCTGGCTTTTGCTTGAGAGCGGAAGCCATTCGGTCAGGCCTTGCACGACTCCCATTACTATTAGCTCAAGCATTTTGAAGAGCCTCCGTCAGGACCTCGTTGGCAAAAAATAGCTTGTTTTGTTTCCTTATTTTCTTTTTCTTTCTCCCCTGCAAAAGCACGCCTTCCGCTTCTGAACAATTGAAGTTTTTGGGCGTGTTCAAGAGGATGGCGTCAAGGCTTTTTTCCTTCATCTTTCTCTTCGCTTCCCCCTCGCCGGGTTTTGTCTCTAGTGCGAAACCCAAAACGAACTGGTTCCTTTTGTTTTTGCCGCACCATTCCAGTATGTCGGGTGTTTTTTCCAGTTTGAGTTTCAGCGTCTCCGTTTTCTTGATTTTGTCCCTGTTTTTTTTTGCGGTGAAGTCGCTCGGGGCAGCTGCGGAGATGAAGATGTCCGCTTTCTTAAATTCCTTTCTTGCCGCCCCGAACATTTCGCGCGTAGTGGTGACGTTTATTGTTTTTACTCCAGCTGGCGGCTTCTCTTTGGTTGGCCCAGTCACCAGTACGACCTTGGCGCCCCTTGCCTTGGCCGCGTGCGCGAACGCGAAACCCATCTTCCCTGAGGATTCGTTTGTTATATACCGTACCGGGTCGAGGTATTCCCTAGTTGGGCCGGCGGTAACTAAAACGGTTTTGCCTTCCAAGTCTTTCGGCGAGAACGCGCTTTCCAACGCTTCAACTATTTTTTCCAGTTCTGCCAACCTTCCCCGGCCTTTTTTCCCGCACGCCAATTCGCCCTTGTCCGGCTCGACCACCTCGTACCCTAGGGTGCGGAGCCGGTGCACGTTCTTTCTCGATATTTGGTTGTCGTACATGACGTCGTTCATTGCGGGCGCGATGATTACGGGCCCGCTGAACGCTTGGAGAGTTGAAGTAAGCAAATCATCCGCCAACCCTACCGAGGCTTTGGCGATGAAGTTCGCGGTTGCAGGCGCTATAACAAGTGCGTCGGCTTTGCCGAGCGAAATATGCTTCATGTCGTCGAACTGCTTTTCCAGCACGTCGTTGCCCGAAAGGGTCTTGAACGTGAGCGGCGAGACAAAGTTTTTCGCGCCCTCGCTCATTATGACCTGTATGTTGGCGCCTTCCTTGCGTAGCAGCCTCAACAGCTCGACCGTCTTGTAGGCTGCTATGCTGCCGGTTACTCCCAAAATGACGCGCTTGTCCCTGAACATCATGAAAGAACTTAAGGGCGTGATGCTTTTTTTAAGCTCGCCTTTGACGTCGGGTGGCGTTGGTTTGGTTGAAAAATTAAAAGTGCTAGGCGAGATTCAATCGATTTTGAGCAGCGCCTTCAGCAGCCCGTCCACGACGTCCCGTTGTTCCTTTGGGATCCAGCCGAGCTGCCGGATGAAACGTGTCGGTTCCAACGAAGATATAGATTTTTGCGCGGGTTATGTATGTCAGAACAACTGGTTTTGCCTATAGGCGCGCGCCACCAAAAAGAGCTTATGCTACGCAAAGGTCTATGTGGAATGCTAGAACTACGCTTTGTTCGGTCAAACCGTTCTCTTTTGTCGGCCCCATCAAAAGCGTATGCTCGAATTTCAGGCAACTGGTGTTCTTCGTCATCGGCAGAATTATTGCCATGTTATTCGAAGTTCCCAAGACAAGGCTCGGCCGGATACCTCTTTGTTCGTGACCTTTGCCTTCGGGCAAGTCCGTAAGCCAGATTTCACCTTTTTTCACGGCAAGAACCTCATATCCTCTTCGGCCGCGGCCTGCCAAGGTGCAAGTTCTTTGCAGAGTATTTCCAATTCTTCAGGCGTGGGCCGATAGAGCAATTCTTTCGCCTTGTTAATGCCGACCGCGAGTTGGGTCTCGGAAAAGAACGGTTTCATTATCTTGACGTTTTTTTGCGCGGTTATCGGGTCCTGTTTTTGCCCGTAAGCAAAATACGCGTAAGTGGCCGCAATTTCAAGAAGTGCCGACTTTGAGTTGAAAATTTCCTTCAACTCCTTGACTGCCTCGGTTTCCTTGCCTGAGAGATCCGTCCTTGTTTTCAATTGTTCGAAATCTCCCTTCCGGGAATAAATTTCCTTGGTCAAGCCCGGCGAATAGGGGCCGCGGACGTAGAGCCCGAAATCGAAATCAAGTTTTACGCCCTTCATCTGGAGAAGATAAACGACCTTTTGGATTACTATCTTGTCGCTGAACTTCGCAATTTTCGGCCTGAAACCCATTTCCTTCAGGCAAGCGATGACTTTTCCGGTGTTCATTTTCTCCCCTCGCAACCGATGAACTTGTGCAGCCAATTCCTTACCCTAGCCCATTCCGTCATCCCTTCAGCCGTAAGCGTGTACGCTTTCAGTTCCTTGCCCTCAAACTCGACTTTTTCTGATTTCACATAGCCCATCTTTTCCAACGCGTCCATGTTCGAATACAGGGCGCCATCGCTCAAGCCCAGCCAAGCCTTCAGCTCCCGGTAGGACGCGCCATCCTGTCCGGTTACCGCCAAGTTCGCCAGGAGCTGGAGGCGCGTAAGAGAAAACACGTCTGAATTCAAGGCTTTCGCCTCCTCGGTAACCGCAAGAAAATCAGTTTCCACTCTTTACGCACCTCCCTTTTCCACGTACTATTTGAAACGGCGGGGTTAAATACTTTGGTTTTCACTTCAATTTTCAAAGTGAAAGGGAAAGTCGTTTTGCAGGGCGATGTTTTACTATGGTTTCATCCGCAGTATTTATTCGAGAATCGGTTATAGGCTTCGGCTTTGTTAGCGGCCTTTTTCTTAAAGTTGGAATAGATCCCGAGTCTGCTATAATTGCCGCGTTTATTCCTGTCTTAACTCAACTGCACACCAATCCGCTGATAATAGCTTTACTGCTAATTTTTACCCCTAGTTGCTTTTGTCGCGTCTCTCTTTGTCGCGTATAATTTGGGCGGCTCGGTCGGGTTTGCTGCCGTAATCTTAGCGTTTGTTTCAGCGCTATTATTACCATCCTCCGCCGGGGCAATAATGCTTTTCTTAGCGTTTGGACTTGGCCTTTTTATCTGATGACCCGCTGTTCTGAACTAAGATGAAAAGGACGCACGGGAGTGCTTTTGTTGGAAGATAAGAAGGTCATGCAACTTGCTGTAAAAGAGGCGTTGAAGGACAAAAGCAAGGTTGAGA
This sequence comes from Microcaldota archaeon, assembly GCA_016214445.1. Lineage (GTDB taxonomy): Archaea > Micrarchaeota > Micrarchaeia > Norongarragalinales > Norongarragalinaceae > JACROM01. The sequence goes on along the minus strand of JACROM010000129.1, from coordinate 3,766 downwards.
AGCTAAAGGCTCTCTTGGCGAATACCACCCTATAATTGTTTTCTCCTTTTCTTAAAATAAAAAGATGCTCTAGTCGTAATCTGTGAACTGTTCTCAGTTCGCAGGTAAGGCTGCAAGAAAATGTATATTTCGGCACGAGAATATAAAACAACCTTTCGCCCCAGAGGAGATGACATGGGACGAAACGAGGAGTCGATATACAGCAGCACCCTTAGTTTGGATGCCGCTTTCAGCAGGCTAGCCCGCGACGAGCGGGTCTTGCCGGAAAACAAGCTGCTGATAACCAAGTTCGCCAACGCCTGGCTCGCCAAGGGCTTCACGAAAGTCCGAGTGGCCAAACTGGTTTATTGTATGCGCAAATTGTCCGCGTGGTTCGGCAGGCCTTTTGAGGGCGCGGCAAAGGACGACCTGATGGCGTTGGTTGGCACTATTGAAGCCACGGATCACGCGGAGAATTCCAAGTACGACTTCAAGGTCGTCCTGAAGATGTTTTACAAGTGGTTCAAAGGCGACGACGAACAGATGCCCAGAGAAGTGGCTTGGCTTAAGCCACGAGTCAAAACCAAAGGACACAAGCTGCCGGAACAGCTCCTTACTGAAGACGACGTTTTGAAAATGGCCTCCGCAGCTAACAACCCGCGGGACAAGGCGCTGGTACTCGTCCTGTACGAGTCCGGTTGTAGGATTGGCGAACTTCTGTCGCTGAGAATCAAAAACGTGCTTTTTGACCAGCACGGCGCGATACTTCGGGTTACCGGCAAGACCGGCGACCGAAGAGTGAGAATAATCAGCTCCGCACCAGCCTTGACGTCGTGGCTGGATAATTACGAAGGCGCAAAAGACCCCGAAGCAGCCCTTTGGCCCGCGAGATCCAACCGCAGCCACGAGATTGACCTTTGCGCCTTGCACAAGTCTATTTACGAAACCCTCAAGCGGTTGGCCAGGAGCGCGGGAATAAACAAGAAAATCTATCCGCACTTGTTCAGGCACTCCCGCGCGACCTTCTTGGCGTCCAAGCTCACCGAAGCGCAAATGAAAGAATATTTCGGTTGGGTGCAAGGAAGCGACATGGCCAGCGTGTACGTCCATCTCTCCGGCAGAGACGTTGACAACGCCCTGCTTTCGCTGCAAGGCCTGGCGACCATAGAAGAAAAGAAGGAAGACCAGATGAAACTCTGTTTTTGCCAGCGCTGCAAGGAAAAGAATTCTCCCGCTTCAAAGTTTTGTTCCAGATGCGGCACACCAATGGACGAACGCATAGTAGAGAAGATAAAAGACGAAAACAAGACCAGCGACAACCTCCTGAACCAGCTGATGCAGAACGCCGAATTCAAGGAATTCATGTTCAAAAAAGTGATGGAACTAGGCCTGTCCGCTTGATTTTTCGCGTTCCTCTCTAATTTTCTTCTTCAACTCGATAAACCAGCGCGGCACGAAAGGCTCCAGTTCTTCCGGCGTAAGTTCGTCTTCAACCATGCTGAAACCATGGCCGCGAGGTCAATTATCCTTTAGTGCCAAATTCGGCATTTTCCTGCATGGTTCGATGGAGACTTCCGCGGAAACGCACGGTCTGTCCGAGGTGTTGCTCGGGTTAATCAATAAGCACCAGACTGCGCGCTATTCATAATGCACACGCAGGCGGGGCTGGTAAGAATTTAAAGCTGGAAAACCCTAAGCAGAGCGGTAATTATGCAGGCAATCCGCCCTTTGTTGTTCGTTCTGGCGTCCGCCGTTCTCTTCGGCCTGAGCGTGCCGCTTGCGAAGGTGCTTGTTGCGGATGTTCCGCCAGTCAGCCTTGCGGGCCTGCTTTACTTTGGGGCGTTTTTGGGCTTGTCCGTTTTGGGTTTTGCCGGAGTGCGCAGTACCGGGAAAAAAATTGTGCTTGATAAAAAAGAAATGCCTTGGCTTGCGCTTGTCGTTCTTTTCGGAGGCGTGCTTGGCCCCGTTTTTCTCATGGTCGGCTTGTCGCAGGTCTCGGGATTCGCCGCCTCGCTGTTTTTGAACCTTGAAGGCATGGCAACCGCCTTAGTGGCAAGCGCGATATTTCGCGAGTTCACCGGAAGGCGGTTTTGGGTCGCGCTTTGCTGCATGACCGTTGCTGGCTTGCTTCTGAGCTGGAGTTCTGGGGGAAGCGGCTTTTCGCCCGTAGGCCCGATCTTTATTGTTTTGGCAATGGTTTTCTGGGGTTTAGACAACAACTTTACCCGGAAAATAACGAGCATGGAGCCCGTGACGATAGCAAGAGTGAAATGCTTTTTTGCAGGAGTGATAAACTTGGGCATTGGTTTTTTGCTTGGCGCAAAACTCGCACTCGGGTCGTCGCTTTTGTTTGCCGTGGTGGTGGGGACGTTCAGCTACGGCATCAGCCTGGTTGTCTGCGTTCGCGCGCTGCGGGCGGGGGGAGCTGGGAGGACCGGGGCGTTCTTCAGCGTCGCTCCTTTTGTCGGCGCGGTTTCCTCGGTTTTGATTCTAAAAGAAAGCGTGGGCTGGAATTTACTGCCTGCTTTTGTGCTGATGGCGGCAGGGGCGTGGCTAATCATAAACGAGAAGCACGCCCACTGGCACCACCACGGCGGCATGTACCACGCCCACGAGCACTTGCACGACGATAAGCACCAGCACGGGCATCCCACCGGATAACGGTTTCAGTCAAGCGTGGCATTGTTTCCGCGGAAACGGGCTTCCGCGGAAACCTAGGAAATGAACTGTCTGCGGTCGGGTTAATAGCCGGAAAACGCTAATCAAAGTAACCGTGCGCGAAGCATGGTTTCCAACGAACTCATATTCAAATTGCTGGAATGGATTCCTGAAGAGGGCATTAGCGTACACCAGCTTACCTGCAAAAGCGGACTCGACCACCGCACCATCAAAAAATACCTGGACTTGATAATCAAAATCCAAGAAGCAAAGAAAATACGCGAAGAACAGGCAGGGCTACGCATTTTGGTGAAGCGGGAGAAATGACGCGCTGCACAAATATGCTGTTAGGCCAATTCAACTTTTTACGATCAACGCGCCCAGAAATTCGTTGACTTGGCTTGCAACGACCTCTCGGCCATACTTGTTTTCCGTAAAGGCAGCGACTTGAAAAGGTCCCATTTGGCTAGCATTCTTGAATTTGTCGCGTATTACTGATAGGGAGTGTTTGAGGATCTTCTCGTTTGCAGGCGTCATCTTCGTTCCAGCGTATTTCCGGTTGAAGTAGTCTGCTGCCTGTTTTGGCCCGCCAAGATAGTGCGTCAAGGCGAAAATGTCGTAGGAATCCTTCGGTTTCGCTCGCCCGTCCAAAGCCTGTCCTTTCAACACCGCAGACCCGACAAGATCCACGACTTTGAAACTGGTTCTCGCTTCGCCATTGCCCGGCAAGACCGCACTTATTTCCTGCTCAAAGTTGAAGTCGAACGCCAAACTCAGGCCGTCGAAAACGAAGGCTTGCAAGTCATCCTGCACTTTACGCAAGTCGATGTATTTTGTTCCTTCCTTCTCGCAAAGGAAGTCCAAGTGGATTTCATAGTCCTTGCCGTCAACAGGCGACCTGACGACGCGGGAATAACGAAAAGGGTTTTCGTGCCGGATGGGCACTGAGGACAATACTTAATGCTCCGTCCGAGAATTGGGTATTAAACTCAGTTCCCCCTTTTTAGGGAACTGAGCTGGAATTTTAATGCTCTAGCCGGGATTTGAATTCCCGACCATCCTTTCTCTTTTCTTGAAGGGTCGGCCCAAGTGTTCTTTCTTTTGGACCGACCAGCTTTTCTTTCTTTCT
>JACROM010000123.1 GCA_016214445.1 Microcaldota archaeon | reverse complement strand
GCGGCCTGCTACGCGGACTCGCCTTCAACAATCGACGGCGACGAGTGCGTCTCGAAGTCTTACCCGGGTTTCTACAACGACTTCAGGAAGTTGGGTGGTAAAGTTGGATAATTCTTACGGTACGCTATTCAGGATTGAATTGTTCGGGGCATCGCATGCGCCTGAAGTGGGCGTCATAGTGAGCGGATGCCCTGCTGGTTTGGAGGTTTCCGCACAAGACTTCAAGGAGGACATGGCGCGCAGAAGGCCGGGCGGAGAACTGGCCACGCCGAGAAAGGAAAGCGACGAAGTGGAAACAAGGGAAGGGGTCGAGGGAGGAAAGACAACTGGAAAACAGATCAGGCTCGCCATAAAAAACACCGATGTCCGCTCGAAGGATTACGACGAGTTCAAACTGACGCCTCGGCCAGGGCACGCGGACTACACCGCCTTGAAGAAGTACGGCCCGGAAGCGGACCTGCGGGGAGGAGGAATTTTTTCAGGCAGGATGACTGCTCCGATTGTGGCAGCAGGAGTGATAGCCAAGAAAATCCTCGCCAAGGAAAAAATAACTGTCCGAGCAAAACTGATCCAGGTCGGAAAGACGAAGACGAAAATGAAGGAGGAAATAGAAAAAGCGCGTAGCGAAGGGGATTCAGTCGGTGGGCTGGTTGAATGCGTTGCCGAAGGCCTGCCTGCGGGAATAGGCGAGCCGTTCTTTGATTCTGTAGAGAGCGTGTTGAGCCATGTTGTCTTCTCCATTCCGGGAGTGAAGGGAGTGGAGTTCGGCTCCGGATTCAAGTGTGTTGAAATGAAGGGAAGCGAACACAACGACGCTTTCGTTGTAGAGGGCGGCAAAGTGAAAACAAGAACAAACAACGCAGGCGGAGTTCTGGGAGGAATAACAGACGGAATGCCCTTGCTGTTCAGGGTCGCATTCAAGCCCACTTCGAGCATTGCAACAGTGCAGGACACAGTTGACCTCGAAAACCTCAAGTCAGCAAAACTCGAAATCAAAGGCAGGCACGACCCGTGCATTGCGCTGAGGGCGGTGCCTGTTGTCGAAGCTGCTGCTGCCTGCGCGTTGGCTGACCTGTTCTTGCAGGCGAGAAAGGTGCTGGAATGAGTCTGGAGGAAAAACGCAAAAAAATCGACGAGGTCGACGGGAAGATTGTGGAGCTATTGGCCGAGCGGTTCAAGATTGTTTCAAGTGTCGGCGAGGAGAAAATAAAGTCGGCAAGGCCTGTTGAGGACACGGGCCGCGAAAGGGACGTTTTGGAGAAAGTGACCAAGGCAGCGGAAGAGCAGGGAATGAACAGCATGGTCGCGAGGAGAATATTCGAGGAAGTTCTGGGCGCTTCCAAGAGGGAGCAGATAATGGACCACGAGCCTTCAAAAAGAAGAAGCATTTCCCCGAAAACAATAGCGTTCCAAGGCGAACGGGGCGCGTACAGCGAGGAAGCCATCAAACAGGCGTACGGGGAAAAGGAGGTTTTGCCTTGCAGGAGTTTACATGATGTTTTCGAGGCTGTTGAGAAAGGCGAAGCGGACGCCGGGCTGATTCCCATAGAGAACAGCACCGAAGGCTCGATTAACCTGACTTACGACTTGCTTTTGAACTCGCACCTGACCATTGCAGGTGAAACGTTTTTGCGGGTAAGGCATTGCTTGCTCGCGAACAAAGGCGTTCCCTTCGGGGACGTCAAGAGGGTTTACTCGCACCCGCAGGCTTTGGCCCAGTGCCGGTTCTTTTTGAACGAGAACAAAAAGGAGCCGGTAGAGTTTTACGACACTGCCGGAGCAGCGGAGCACATAGCAAATGAAAAAATCATGGACGCGGGCGCCATAGCTTCCAGGACAGCAGCGGAACACTACGGTTTGGAAGTGCTGAAGGAAGGAATAGAGGACAACCGCTCCAACTACACCCGGTTTATCCTGGTGGCGAAAACCGCGCCATCTAAAGGAGACAAGACTTCGATTGTTTTCTCTACAGCGCACAAGCCGGGCGCACTCTTTGAAGTGCTGAAGGTTTTCGCGGACAACGGCATAAACCTCACCAAGATAGAGTCAAGGCCAACCAAGGAGAAGCCGTGGGAGTACCTCTTCTATTTGGACTTCGAGGGCTCGGCGCAGGAAGGCAGGGGAGCGAAAGCGCTGAAAGAAATAAAAGGAAGCACATTGTTCCTGAAGGTGCTCGGAACTTACCCGAAGGGGTAGCCGCGCGGGGAGCCCAAAAAAAGAGTCTGAACAAGATGGTGTATAGGATTCCTGCAGACAAAGCGAACTAAAAAAGACTGAAGTGAAAATGAAACAAAAAAAAAGGAACTTACGCACGAATCAAAAGAAAGGTGAAACTCATGTCGATGGTCGCCTTTTCTTTTTGAAAAAAGATGCGAGCAAAGCCAAAGGCTTTGCAGCATGCTTGCAAATGCGTCAAGCATTTGCGGCACAGCACAAACCGCTTGGCGGTTTGCGCGGCATCGCAAAACACAAGGTTTTGCGTTGAAATGCGGCCTGCCGAAAAGAAAAACCAAAGAGTGCACGAATCGAAAGGAAAAAGGTGAAACTCATGTCGATTCTCTATAAGATGAGCGAAAGAATATTCGAACTTGAAAAGCAGGGAGTGAAAGTGACGAGGCTGAACATAGGCGACCCGGGACTGGTTACTCCGGAAGCGCTTACGGAGGCGTGCATTTCAGCCATAAAGGCCGGAAAAACCAAGTACGCGTCTGCCCAAGGCGAAAAAGAGCTCTTGGACGAGATAGCTTCGCTTCAGGGCTGCTCCGCGAAAAACGTAGTTGCCACTCCGGGCTCGAAGTGGGCGTGCTTTGCTTTGCTCCAGACAACATTGAACAAAGGCGACAACATAGTCTGCCCCACACCCTACTGGGCGACCTTCAGTGACATGGCAAATCAGTTCGGCGCGGCAGCGAAACTTTTGAAGGCGGAGTTCGAGGAAAGGTGGCAGTTTGACGCGGAAAAACTGAAGGAACTGGTGGACAAAAAAACCAAGATCATAATCCTGAACAATCCGACCAACCCGACTTCAGTTGAGTACGACGACGCTTTAGTGAAAGCGATAGTGGAATACGCGCAGGACAAGAAGGTCTTGGTTTTCATGGACGAAGCCTACAGGGACATCTCGTTCAGGCACCAAAACCTCACCAAATACGCGGAAGGCTTGGCGATAACCAACAGCTTCTCGAAAGGGTACGCGATGAGCGGCTGGCGCGCGGGATACCTTGCGGCTTCGGAAGAAATCGTGAAGAGAATAGTGAAGCTGAACCAAATCACTTTCACCAACGTGCCGGTCTTCATACAGGCGGCTGCCTTGGAGGGTTTGAAGAGGAGAAAGGAAATAACTGCAATTGCAAGGGAAGAGTGCTTGAAGCGGTTGAAGGCCGCAGAAAAAGCGCTCACAGGCGCGGAATACGTGAAACCTGACGCGGGCTTCTACATGTTCCTGAAGTGCCCGGACGGCGAGAAGGCTGCGGAAAAGTGCCTCGAAAAGGGAGTCGGCGTTACACCCGGAACCGCGTTCGGCGACCACCCTGATTTCCTGAGGGTTTCGTTATCGCATTCGCCCGAAGTGCTGGCGCCCGCGCTAGAAAAAGTCAAGGAAGCAATTGGGGAAACGAAATGAAGTAAGGGAACGGTACACAAGCCATAGCTTTAAATATACGTCAAAGTATATACTTGATAGATATACGTGAGGGGTTTTCGTGATAACGTGGCGCAACCACATCGTCGTATTCACGGAAAGCGCCTCCAACGAAATGATGGACCTCTACTGGGACGAAAACGACGTGAGGAAAATCCTCGAAGAGGGAACGGAGCGGAAAGGCCGTTGCGGGGGCGTCTGCGAAATGGAGCTGCCGAAGGGCGCGAAAACGCGCAAGGCGGTTGCAGTTGAGTCCTTGCAGCATTGCAGCGGGCAACTCGCTTGGCTCGTCACCCACGTAGGGGAAACGGGGAGGAGGAAGGCATGAAAAAACTGGAGG
>JACROM010000122.1 GCA_016214445.1 Microcaldota archaeon | reverse complement strand
GCGTTCTCTTAGAGGATTGTCGAACGCCGCTTGGACTATGCGTAAGGCGGTTGAAAAAATCCGTGATTCACTTCACGAGGTGAAACGAGTCTTACTGCAACGTCTTTATAGACGTAAACTCACAAATGCGATAGATTAGGTTCACGTTCCAAATACCCAAAAAACCCAGCCCAAGTAGTGTGCGGGTTACCCAAGGTTGCGGTGTCGTTGAAGAATTCCGCGGCTTTACGGGAAAAATTCGCGATTACGTCTTCCTTGGATTGCAAGGTCGCAAGAAAGTAGACGTGTGGCTTGTTTGACGCGAATTTTTTGATTAACTCGGTTTTTCCGATTCTTCTTCGCCCGTACACAACCGCCAAGGAAGCGCGCTTGTTTACTTGAGCGAATTCGTCCTCAAAAACATTAATTTCGTCCGCCCTATCCACAAACCGCACAACACATTACCTCCGATTATATTACTTTAAAGTAATCTATTTAAATCTTTTGTTTTTTAGGGTCACCCTACCGCAGGTTGGCCCAAAAAAACAAAACGAGAGAAGATTAGCCGAAAGTTTTCTCATCGCATTCGCGGCACAGCCAACCGCCTTGGGAAAACGGCACGCCGGTTTGGAAAAACGAAGCTACCGAAAACAAGAAAATCGAGAATTTACGCTTTTCGGTCTGCCAACAAAACTAACCGCTTACCAATAGAAGATTTCAACCTCCGAGAAAGTCGTTAAAAGACAGCAGATTCATTCTTTTTCGGTGAAAAAAATGGCCGCCGGACAAATAAGACACCTTGATTTATTAGTGCACCCATTTTACACTACAAGCCAACGAGAGGAAAAAATGCAGTTGTGGAAAAAGCGTATAGACTCAATTGCAAAGAACAAGCATCACTACCTTGTCTTTGAACCTCCGCTCGGTTGCTTGGGCGGACCAGACTATGGCGCTATTGATGAGCTATTAACTTACGCGAAAGAAAAACTAGGCGAGCACCGCGTTATAAAAGACACCTCCCTCGACAACCTAAACGCAAAGATAACCAAAATCGGCTTCAACCCCAACGAAATTAAAATCCACGCCTACGGAGAGTACGGCACCGAATGCGTCAAAGGTGTTAGCACCAATCTAATCGTTCATCTCATACCCCAAAAAAGAGTCAGACAAGCAGTAAGAATACTTTTAGCCTATTCCACCGATCGCTGCGGAGGACTCTATAGGCAAGAAGACCTTCGGAACCCAGACATGCTTGAGACAGCTAAACGGGACATCCGTAACCACATGAAATATTTACGTGACAACGCGTATTCGGTTCTCCGTTCTCAATAACTATGCACGAACTAACCCCCCAACCTTAAAACGGGGAAGGACTTAGGAAAGGGGTTGAAGCGAACAACGAAAGGAAAAGGAGAAGGCGGCGAGGTTCATTTGGTTTATCCACCTACCGCAAGACAAATAATACCCGGCCAGCCAAATCCTTCTGACATGAAACCCAAAAAGCGCCTGGGCCAGAACTTCCTCCTGGACAGGCAGGCCATCTCGGACTTCCTGGACATGGCAGAGATCAAGGGAAGGAAGGTTTTAGAGATAGGCGCGGGAACAGGAGTAGTCACGGAAGCAATTGCGGCGAGGAAACCCAAAAGATTGGTGGCGTTGGAAATCGACCCGGAAGTTGCGGAGAAAGCAAAAGAACGCGTCGAAGACTACGACAACGCGGAGGTTTTCGTGGACGACGCGCGCAGCTACGCTTTCCGCAACTTCGACATCATAATCGGCAGCATCCCGTATTACCTGTCGTCTTTTCTGGTGTTCAAAGCTTTGGAAGCGAAAACAGAAACGCTTTTCGTGGTTCAGAAGGAGTTCGCGGACCGCATCGTCGCTAATCCGGGAACCAAACAGTGGGGGCGTTTGAGCGTGTCCGCCCAGAGCAAGGCGGAAGTGGAAAAAGGGAAGGACATTCCAAAGTTCTCGTTTCACCCGATTCCGGAAGTGGACTCGGCAGTAATACACTTGAAGCCGAAGAAGCCGCTGAAAATGGATGAGGAGCTTGTCCGCGCCTTGTTTTCCCACAAGAACCAGACAGTCAGGAACGCGTTCAGGCACTCCGCGAAAGCTCTCGGGATGACCAAGGAAGAGGCGAAAAAAGCGGAGCTGCCTTTTTCGGAAAAGCGCGTGCGCGACCTAACTCTTGAAGAACTGGTGAGTTTGAGCGAAGCCATCGTTCTTGGCAAAACGACGGCGGCCAACTGTTTGAGCAAAAGCATGAAGCGCTAATTTTCAGCATTTCCTTTTTTTCTTCATGTAGTGGAAGCCTTCCTCGCGCACGACATCAAGTATGACTTTGCCGATTGAAACCGGGTAATACTTCTCGAGTTTCAAGAGGCCGATGCCGAGTTTTTCCTTCGATGACGCGTACAATTCGAACAGCGGGTCGCCTTTCTTGACGTAGTCGCCTTTCATCGCCTTCAAAACCATACCGCCTTGCGCGTCTTCAGGTGCGCCAAGCGCCCGCACTATGCGCGAAAGCGCCTTGTTGTCGACGTGCTCTATCTTCCCTTCTTCCTTCGAAAATACGACCTTCCTGTACTTGCCGAGCTTCAGGTCTGACGGCTTCACATTAGGGTTGCCGCCCTGGGCCGCTATTATTTCGCGGAACTTTTTCAGGGCCAAGCCGTCTTGCAAGCGGTGGGAAGCAATGGAACAGCCTTCCTCGTAGGTTATTCCGCGCAAAGCAGCCAACGCAACCCCTGCCATGTGCGTTGCCTTTTCCGCCAAACCCTTTTCGCCTTTGCCCATCAACGTTTCCAGAACCGCTTTCGCTTCAAGCGAGGGACCGATGCAGTGCATCAATGGCTCGGAGCCGTCGGTTATGGTGCACTCCACGTGCATGTCCATATAGGAACCAAGGGCGTTGAACTCCTTTGCAAGCGAGTGCGCTTCCTCCATGCTCGCCATCTTGGCGCCCGCGCCAGTAGGGATATCCAATAAGACGTAGTTCGCCCCTTCGGCTTTCTTCTTGGCCAATATGCTCGACAGCAGCAGCGGCCTCGGGTCCAAACGGAGGGGGTGACGTATGCGTATGAGCTTGTCGTCTGCAGCCGCCATGTTGACTGCGCCGCCCCACACTATGGCGCCGTTTGTCTTGTCCACAACCTTCTTCATTTGCTGGGCTGTAAGGGAAACAGGCGCGAATAGCTCCATGACGTCCGCGCTTCCAGAGGCGGAGCTTATTGCCCTGCTGCATGTTTTCGGTATGACTATGTCGAGCGAGGCCATTATGGGCACGAAAACCATGGAAGTGCGGTCTCCTGCCACTCCGCCAATGGAGTGTTCCGAACATACGGGCCCTTTCTTGAACGACAGCACTTCGCCGCTCTTGTAGATTGCCTCGGTAAGCGCCTTGGTTTCCTCCACCTGCATGCCCCTCGCGTATACCGCAGCGATGAAAGCGGAAAGCTCGGCATTCGAGAGTTTTTGCTCCATGAGGTCCGCAATTATCTCGCCTATCTCGGCGCGGTTAAGGGGCTGGCCGTCCAGCTTCTTGCGTATGGAGTCAAGTGAAGACGGGCGCTCGGCGTGACCGAGGAAAACACGGTCGCCGTTCTTTATCCCGAGCTCCTGGGCGACCTCCCAGAACACCCCTATTTCCTTATCGCTTACGAGGTGGAAGGAGTGGTCCGCTATCGCAACCAGGCTCTTCTTCCCCTTGGTAACCACAACGCGGTCCTGGATTTCGATTTCGAGCCGATTCGCTTCATTCTCGTTCAGCACTATCTCGTGCTGGCCCTGTTCTATGTCGAAAACTTTTGCTTTGAACGGCAGGTGCATGTTACGTAGCACTGAAGCCAAGATTAAATAGCTGTCGCTTGGAAAGAGTATCCTATGCTCTCGAAGAAGAAGCTCAAGCAGACTTTCGCCAACGACTACAACACCTACTACAAGGTCCCGTTGTTCGAGAACGAAGGCTTTGAGCGGCACACCTGCAAGGAATGCGGCAAAGGCTTCTGGTCTGCTACCCCACGCGACACGTGCGGCGATTCAGTTCACGAGCCCTACTCCTTCTTCAGGAAGGAAAAGCGGGAGGAAACGTACTCTTCCTTCTGGAAGAAGTTCGCGGAATTCTGGCAGGACAACGGCCACGAGGTCATACCAAGATACCCGGTGCTGAGCAGGTGGCGCGAAGACCTGCCGTTCACCATAGCAAGCATAGTGGACTTCCAACGCTTGGAGCAGGGCAAGGTCGTTTTCGAGTACCCGGCCAACCCGCTCATGGTCCCGCAGATGTGCCTGCGCTTTCCCGACTTGGCAAACATAGGAATCACGGGAAGACACTTTTCCTGTTTCATGATGGCAGGCCAGCACTCCTTCAACCACCCCAAGGAAGGTTATTGGAAGGACGAGTGCCTGCAGTACAACTTCGACTTCCTCACTAAAGTGCTCAAAGTGCCTAAAAGCGAGCTCGTCTACGGCGAAGATGTGTGGAACATGCCGGACTTCTCCGCCTTCGGGCCTTCCATGGAGTCGTTCTCGCGCGGCCTTGAGCTGGTGAACAGCGTGTTCATGCAATACAGGGCAGCAGGCCAGGGCTTCGAGGAACTGGACATGAAAGTGATAGACGTGGGCTGGGGTTTTGAGCGCCTTCTGTGGTTCTACAACGGAACCTCGACCGCGTACGATGCGGTTTTCCCGAAACCTCTGGCGCTAATGAGGCGCAAGAGCGGATTCAGCGAGGACGCGGAACTGATGGAGCGTTATGCCGCTCTTTCAGCTAGCCTGGACGTTGATAGCGTAGTGAACATGAAGCAGGAGAAAATGAAGATAGCCGAAATGATGAACCTTAGTTTGGAGGAGATGGAAAAAACCATAGCACCCATGCAGGCCATGTACGCAATAGCCGACCATTCCCGCGCCATATTGTTCGCGTTGGCGGACGGAGCGCTGCCCTCCAATGTTTCAGGAGGCTACAACCTGAGGGTGTTGTTGAGGCGCGCTTTCGCTTTCCTGAAGGAGTACGACTTCGACTTCGAGCTCGAACAGATCATTTCCATACACGCCGACGACCTGAAGGGGATATTTCCTGAATTGAGGGAAAATATAGACAACGTGAACGCGGTTGTCGCTGCAGAACGCCGGAAGCACGAGCAGTCCGTGAAAAAAGCCACTTCACTGGCCCGCGAGGTGCTGCTGAAAAAAGAGCCAGTCACGCTCGAAAAAATGGTTACACTGTACGAAAGCCACGGCGTGACACCTGAACTTCTGGAAAGGGTAGGTGTAAAGGAGGTTCCGACCGAGTTCTACCAGCGCCTCACAGAAGGGCACGTCATGGAAAAAAGCGAGCCGGGCGAAAAAAAGGCGAAAAAGACAATAGACCTCCCGCCATTGGAGCCAACTGAGCAACTATACTACTTGGAGCAGGGCACGAAACACGCCAAGGCGAAAGTGCTTCACGTCGAGCCGGCGCTCAAAATACTCGTGTTTGACCGGACGATCTTCTATCCCGAAGGAGGCGGCCAGCACGCCGACCTGGGAATGATAGAGAACGTGCCTGTGAGCGACGTGCAGAAGCAGGGCGAAGTTGTCCTGCATTACATGGAAGACGTATCCGAGTTCAGGAAAGGCAGTGAAGTTTTGATGCAGCTCGACTGGGCAGCGCGCGAAAGCATTTCACGCCACCACACCGCAACTCACATAATGATCGCTACAGCCAGGAAAGTGCTGGGCAACCACGTTTGGCAGCACGGCTCCAGCAAAACACCGGACGAAGCGCACGTGGACGTCACCCACTTCGAGAAGCCCTCACGCGAACAGATAAAGGAAATGGAAAAAACAGCGAACGAGGTAGTGCGCGAGGCGCGGCCGGTTTACCTCAAGGACCTCGACCGCGGCGAAGCCGAGAAAGAGTACGGTTTTCGGTTGTACCAAGGAGGCTGCGCCATAGGCAAACGCCTTAGGGTATTGGAAGTGAAGGACTGGGACGTGGAGGCTTGCGGCGGTTTGCACGTCGGCAACACAAGCGAAGTCGGGTTTATCAAGATTACAGGTGTGGAAAACATACAGGACGGAGTGATAAGGTTGAGATACAAAGCTGGGCCCAAGGCCATCGAACAGATACAGAAAGACGAGGACATTTTGAACGAAGCGTGCGGGATACTCAGCGTATCCAAGGAGCAGCTGCCGCAAAGCGTCAAGAGAATATTCGAGGAATGGAAGCAGGCCAAGAAGGACTTGGAGAAACTCCAAGGAAACGCTGCCGAGGCTTACGCCCAAAAACTTGTAGGCGAAGCTCTGAAGATGAAGAAAACCACCATAGCCCACGAGGTCCCGTTCGACGCGAAAGGGTTAGAAATACTTGCTAGCACCATAGCCAAAACATTGGATTGCGTCTTGTGGAACAAGGAAGGCGCCATAGTCGCGGCCACAACGGAAAAGAGCAAGCAGAACGCAGTTGACCTCCTAAAGGGCGCTGGCGCGAAAGGCGGCGGCTCGCCGAAGTTCGCGAGGGGGAAGAAGGGTTAGATCGAAATGGAAAGACAAACGATGTATGGAAAATTTGCCAACTTCAAAGCAGCCGTTGAAGCCGCCAGACAACATATAATAGACGGCGTTTTACCTAGCATAAGGGAACTTAGAGAAAAAGGCGTGGAAAAAGAGCTGATTAATGCACTCCGCGGGCATGGGCTTGGGAGAATAAGAGCAGAGTTAAGTTGCAATGCACCGTCTCCGAAGAGACCTGAGGCCTACACCTTCCGCAGAGGCACGGTAAAGGAAGAGCATATAACCAACGCTGGCTTGAGCAAGCGCGAAGAGACAGTTCTTATAGCTGATTGCAAAAATAATCGTACTTTGGCTGCCTCGTAAAAGGAGCCTTAAAAAGTACAGATATTTTCGTTATTCGCTATAAGACTGTTTCTTGCAGGCAATACCTATCAGCAGATTGCTCGAGAAAAAAACTTGCATGTTAAAAGCGTTGACAACGACCTCCAAAGAGCGTTCAGGAAAATAGATAGAGCAAAATGATCGCATGGCAAAAGTAGTCTTCCTGTGGAACGAGCACCCGACCGAGCACGTCGCCGCACACCACATGCGCGAGGTAAAGAAAATCCTGGAAGGGTGGGCCACGAAGTGATAGTTGAAAAAGTCCACCCTGACGAAACGAGTTATGGGATAGTTAGAAAATATAGCGTAAAAGAGGCGGGGGAAAAGTTAAGAGGATTATGTGAAAAAAGAGAGAAAAGAATGAATTCACTGAGACAGAAACACCGCGCGATGGTTGTTGATTTTCATTCAACTCCATATACAATGATGGGCGAGGCGAAGTCGCGGACGCCTGAACAGTTTAGGCTCATGGAGCAGATTGGCTCGCCAATTGTTGAACAAAACGCAGAAATAACGGTAAGCGGTTACTTGCCTGAGTATGTTGTTGAGGTGCCGGCAGCATACGTTCCGCTCCCGGAAGCAGTAGTTAAAAAATACGGGAAAAAAATCGATAGAATAAGATATACGGACGTTTTCACGGTTTGGAGGGACTTGCTGGTGGATTACCAACTGAAGCACACACGTTTAAACATACCCGAACAGGAGAAGTACAAGAGCCCTATAATTTCTATGTTAATAGCGAAATCTATTCACAAGCACCTTATCGAACTGGATGCGAAAAAGTTAGGCCGGGCCTAGTCGGATGATTGGAAAAGCCCGACAAATTCTTTTCTTGTTTCTTCCGCTTTATTGGGGCGGAGTTGGCCGAGCTGCTTTATTACCAGCGTCTTTTCGATGGTGAACAGGCGGTAAGGCTTGATTTTGGTTTCAAAGGGCAGTGTGCCTTCCAGAAGGTCGCCTGCCGCAACAATGGGGCAGCCGGTCTCCGGCACGATTTTACTTGTCATAAGACAGCAAATCAGGTCGTCGTGCCCGCGGTTGAAACCTGCGTTTGAGACAACCAAAGCCGGCCTCTTTTTTGCGCCGCTTAAGTCGGTGAAAGGAAAAGGCACCAAGACAATTTGCCATTGGTCAAAGCGCGTTCCATCGTTCATCTTCTTCACTGTCCCACTCCTTGCCGAGGGTTTTTTCAGATGCCATCATGGTGGCGAAGGATTCGCCGTGCTGCAGCATGGCCAGCTTCCTGACCACTTTGCTCGCTGTTTCGAGGATAATCCTGCCTTTTTCCTCTATCAGGACGAGCTTTTCGCCCTTTTTCAAGCCCAAAGCTCTCCGCAGGTCAACGGGAATGCTGATTTGGCCTTTGTCACTCAAGGTAACAGTGGTAAGATTCATACGTATCAACCACTAATAGTAGGATAATTCTTACTTTTAATTGTTTGCTCGCACCATGAATCGGCGCGCCAGAACCGCCACGCAGGGCGGATACCCGGAAGGAAGCGGCGCCTAAACCCCCTTCACTATAACGCCTTTTATCAAGCCCTCCAAAAGTCAGGCCTTCTTAACACGGACTCCCTTCTTCGAGTCCTCAAGAATGAAGCCTTTCACCTTGATTTCTTCTCTCAACACGTCAGCGCGCTTGAAGTCCTTGGCTTTCCTCGCCTCTTCGCGTTCTTTGGCTAAACCGATTATTTCTTTAGGTGTTGCCGCATCGTAGGTCATTTCAAATTCTGCCGGACGCGCGTGTTTTATTTCAAGCAAATCCGACAGTTTTACCTTTTCCGTTAATGTTTTTTTCTTCTCCAACACGCCGAAAACCGCGTTGAAGTCATTCCAGTAGAAGGAAGCGATTTTCTTGGCGAGCTTCTTTGAAACCTCTCCGCGTTCAATTGCCTTGTTCGTGGAGTGCTCCAGCCCGAACACCGACGCCAGCGCATCTGCAACGTTCAAGTCGTCCTCCAAGGCTGTTGTGAATTGTTTTTTCGTTTCCTCGAGCTTTTCCTCAAGGTCGGCGTTTTCAGCGGGCGGGTTGTTTTTGTTGGTTTCCTTTTTTTCCTGCTTTTTCTTGCCTTTGTCCTTTTCCATTTCCATTTCCTCCAGCCGCTGCAGGAAATCCTGCATGCTCGCGAGCGTGTTCTCCGCTGCGGTTATGGAATCGAAAGTGAAGTTGAGCTGGGTGCGGTAGTGCGTTGCGAGAAGGACGTAACGGACAGCGAGCGGCTTGAAGCCTTTCGCCAAAACATCCCGCAAAGTGTGGAAGTTTCCCAATGACTTGCTCATCTTGCGGCCGTCAACAAGCAGGTGCTCGTTGTGCAGCCAGTAGTTCACGAACTTCTTGCCTGAAGCGCCTTCGCTTTGCGCGATTTCGTTCTCGTGGTGCGGGAAAATCAAATCAACTCCGCCGGTGTGCACGTCAAAGCTTTCCCCCAAATACTTGGAGCTCATGGCGCTGCACTCTATGTGCCAGCCGGGTCTGCCTTTGCCCAGAGGAGTTTCCCAGAACACGCCGCCGTCTTCTTCTGAGTAGGCTTTCCAAAGCACGAAATCATCTGCGTTTTCCTTCTCGTACTCGTCCTTGTTCACCCTTCCTGACGCGCCTTCCTTCAACTCCTTCATTTTCAAGCCAGAAAGCTTGCCGTAGTCCTTGAACTTGGAAATCGCGTAATATACCGAGCCGTCTTCGCTCTTGTACGCTTTCCCTTCGGTCAGCAGTTTTTGAACCAGCGAAACCATTTCTGCTATGTGTTCGGTTGCCCGCGGGTACTTGGTAGCCGGCAGGATGTTCAGCGATTTCAGGTCGTCAAAGAAGACCTTTTCGTAATGCCTCGTGAAATCAGTCAAATTCTTCTTCTGCTTCTGCGAGTCCCTTATGGTCTTGTCATCAACGTCGGTGATGTTCATTATTTGTTTAACTGAGCAGCCTTCCCACTCGAGGAACCGCCTCAAAAGGTCGGCGAAACAATAAGCGCGGTAGTTGCCGATGTGCGGGTCATTATAGGCAGTGGGCCCGCAGTTGTAGACGCGCACGCTGCCTTTCTCAATGGGCTTGAACGCCTCCTTCTTCCTGGTGAGCGTGTTGAATATCCTAAACATACGCTACACTTTAGGTACGGAAGTATTTTAAGTTCTTGGCGCGAATGAACTGTTTGTGATTACATGGAGTGGTTGAGAAGATTGGCTGGAAGGGCCGGAAGCCTTTTCCGAAGGGACAAAGCGGGGATAGCGTACGCAACTGACGGAGAGATAATGAAGCTCACCAGGGATATGACGGCAACGCTGGAAAGAAAAATCGCCATGGGACTAATAGCGAATAACGAAAATATCTGTACTTTTTAAGGCTCCTTTTACGAGGCAGCCAAAGTACGATTATTTTTGCAATCAGCTATAAGCGGGCATTCGGACCCAAAGAAAGCAACAGAATGGGTAAGGGAAAAACGGCCGGAAATATCTATTCACGAGGCGATAATGGCAAGCAGCGCACTTGCAACGGAGAAGGCGCTCGAGCACGCGCGCGTGAAAAAAACAGGCGCCAAGAAAGCTCTCAGGGAAATAGCGAGAAGGTTCGCCGAAAGTGTTTCTGAAAACAAGAAGGCCGGGCTGCGGGGGGCACACGCGGTTGATGACGCAGCTGAGGGCGTAATGGCTGAAATCTATGACCACTTGAAAGTAGAGCAAGCCGACCGGTTTCACGAAGCTTACGACGCCAACTTTAGCAACATAATGGAGAGGCTGAAAACGTACGAAATTTTCAAGAACGCGTAGCTGCCTTTTTCTTCCGCAACTCTTTTTCCAGATCGTCCACCCTCTTCCGTAGTGAGCGTATCATTTCGAAGAGCGGGTCAGGCAGCTCGCCGTGCTCGAGCTTTGTGCCTTGCACGCGCACGCCCTTGTGACGGATTATTTCACCTGGCACGCCGACAACAGTCGAGTCAGGCGGGACGTCCTTCACGACCACCGAGCCGGCGCCGACCCGCACGTTGTCGCCGATTGTTATGGGGCCCAAAATGCTGGCGCCAACGCCCACAACGACGTTGTTGCCTATGGTGGGGTGGCGTTTTCCTTTGTGCTTGCCTGTTCCTCCAAGTGTAACGCCTTGATAGAGCAGGACATTTTCGCCGATTTCGGTTGTTTCGCCTATCACCACACCCATGGCATGGTCTATGAACAGGCCGCCCTTGATTTTCGCGCCCGGATGAATTTCCGCGCCCGTAATGAAACGCATCAATTGGGAAACCAGCCTTGGCAACAGCGGAACGCCCCAAACATGGAGGCGGTGCGAAAACCGGTGGACGGTAACAGCGTGGAAACCAGGTGAGCAAAGGGCGTCTTCAAGCTTGTTCTTGGAAGCTGGGTCGAACACGCTTATAGCGTCGAAGTCCCTGCGTACGTGGGAGAAAATCATCACGACTTTTCAGGAGGGCTTGAAATTTAAAGCCTTACTTCAGGTTCTCGTAAGCGTAAGCGCACGCGCTGACAACGTCGCCCAAACCAACTGTTGTCTTTACTCCCGAAGCTATTGGGGCTGGCACTATGATGGCAAAATGGTCTTTTTCCTCGAATACACCCGAGCTCATGAACTTCTTTCTCAGAAGCGCGGAAATTGGTTTGTGTTTCCTCTTCTGGAAAGCGTCCCAGATAGTTGACTCGAAAACCCCTATCTGGTTGTAGCCTGCCTCGGATATACGCAGCTTCCATTCCTTCTTCAGCACTTCGGCGTCAAGTTCGCCTTCCTGCGACTTTATGGACGCGGCAACCGCACCAAAGAGCGCGCCGTCCCTTGCCTTTTCCGCGTTCTCGGTTTTCGGCAGCACCAGGATATTGTAGCCGAGGCAGTGGACGTGCACGCGGCGCAGCTTCAGCTTCCTCATTATGGCCAAAGCGCCGTAATAGAGCGTTTCAGCTGACTCGCGCTTCAGGAGTTCCTTCTCCTCCTTTTTGAAGCCCAAATTGGAGAGCACCATGCCCAACTCCACTTCGTTGAGGCCGAGGCTGTCCACGCTCTTGCTCAAGGAAAGGAGGAGGTTCTTTTCAACTGAAGCGTCGTCAGCCGGCACGTACTCGTAGTGAATGCGCAGATTTCGGTTGGCTTTCCGCATTTTCGAAAGCTGCTTGAATAATTCGTCTGTTGTCTTCTTGTAGTTTTTTGGGTTGAGGATGTGCAGGCCCGAGAGGAACAGAACATCGGTTTCTCTCGCGAGCTGTGCGAGGAAAGGCTCGAATTCCTTCCGGAACGAGGGCACGTATGCTGACGGGTAGGCTATTATGACGCGGTTGCTGC
>JACROM010000124.1 GCA_016214445.1 Microcaldota archaeon | reverse complement strand
TGTATCCGGTTAGTTTTGTAGGCATTTTCAGAGGGAAATGTACTTTTTTGTGCATTGCTCTATTTTTTGCCTTTTTACGAGGTAAATTTGACATTTTTTGCCTAGAAAACTAACCCCTTACCTTTTTTTGAAAATATTTGGTAGTCTTTGGCGGCCACTACGCGCAATATCTTGTTTCCGATTCGCAGGCAGCGTTCCAAGACCCCTGCTTTTCTTTTTGATTTCGGGCAGTCGAAGCCATCTTCAAGAACTTCCTTGACATCGGTCAAGTCTAGCCCGAGGTCTTCCAGCTCGCGGTAAGCGCTCATTGTCGGCGCAAGTGCCAGTTGTTGGAATTCTACTTCGAACAAGATATCACTTAGGGATATTCTTTAGGGATATTAATAAGGGTTGTGTTTCAGCTTATAGCAATCCGCGAAAATAAGACGACGGAATAGTCGCGGATTGCTATCTGTTAAACCACGAAAACGAACCGGGGTATCCGGTTAGTTTTGTAGGCATTTTCAGAGGGAAATGTACTTTTTTGTGCATTGCTCTATTTTTTGCCTTTTTACGAGGTAAATTTGACATTTTTTGCCTAGAAAACTAACCCCTTACGAACCGGGAAACTTTCGTGGTTTAACATATCTTCGTCCCAGCCGGCATGTCCTTGTCCACCGTCAGCAGGGAAAGGTTGTCGTCGGACTCGCACGCGGCAAGTAGCATGCCTTGGCTTTCGATTCCCTTCAGCTTCTTTGGTTCCAAGTTCACAAGTACGATTATCTTCTTGCCGACGAGTTCTTCAGGCGGATACACTTTCCTTATTCCTGCTGCCAACGTCCTTTCGGTTCCCTCGCCAACGTCCACGCTTAACTTGACGAGCTTGTCCGTTCCTTCAACTGCCTCTGCCTTGGTTATCTCGCCAACGCGCAGTTCGAGCTTGGCGAAGTCGCCGTATGGGATTGTTTCCATTGTTTTCACCCTTTCCTTTGCCTTTTAAATCAAAACTCATCTGCAGGCATCGCCCTAAAAAGCCTGCGCATGAAATGCATCGTGTCGCCGTATTTTTTCAATTCTTTCTGAGCCAATTCTTTCATGTTTTCGTGTTTCACCGCATTCGCGTACGCGTCCAGAAACAACTTCACCACTCTTTTGTTTGCAAGGTTGTCGATGCATTCTATCAGATTCTTTTTGGCGAAGTGTTCAAATAATTTTTTCCGTGTTTTTAGGCCTCCTACGTCCAAAATCAATCTGGTTACTATTCTGCCTTCATCGTCAGTTACGTAGTGCCAGAAGTCTATGGCGAGGGGTGCCCGATATGCGTTGTGAAGCGTCGCCAAGTCCGTTCCCATTGCCTGTGCTATGTGCGCGTGTTCATTTGCGTTGAGTCTTGCAAGGCCAGTTGGTTCTATCTTGATAAACTGTCCGACGTTTGTTCCCACTTCTTTCAATCTCGTCTTGTCTAATAGCGGCATGAAGAAGTGTCCTTCTTTTTTTCCCTCCCTCGTCACAATCCTAGAACCGGACCACTCGGGAACCGGTAAATTGTCCGTGCGTAGTTCGCTCATTGTCTTGTTCCAATCGTGAACTTCTTTGGGCTTTGAAAACAAATCCCCTTCTTTTACTATCTTTACTGCTGCCATCTCCGTTAAGCCATCTTTAAATGTTAATTCGCAGGGATGCACGATACCGTCAAAACCTCGACCCAAGATAGTTGAATAGTCGATTTTAGCTCGTGTGATGCTCCTTGCTCGGTATTCTTTCATGCAATCACGTTATGTTTTCCTTTACTCCAACACGTCCACACGTTCATGTTCCTTTATCTGTTGCTTGTTTCTGGTTTATCGTCTTTGCGTGCTTTTGCGCCGCATAATTTATTATGTCCGAAATGGTTTCGCCCTTTCATTATACTATTTTTCTTTCTGTCTGCGCCCTTAGCCGCCGTAAGGTTTCAACTTCTCTAAGGCGTGCGCCTTCATTTCTTCATTTTTTATTTCCTCTAAGTAAGCATTCAGAAATAAGCTTTTGGTTTCGTCGCCAGTCAAATTTCGGAGGTGGCCACGTATGCTTTGTTTAGAGTATTCCTCGAACCAAGCCGTTTTGCACAGCATTCCAACGTCCAATAGCATTATGCCGGTTATTTGCCCAGTTTTAGGGTGCTTGATGAACCGCCAGTAATCCTCCACTCCTCCAGAATAGCCCAGGTTATGCAACTTGGCTAGGTTTATTCCTATGTTTTCTATTATTTTCGCGTGTTTTTCTTTCCGGAGGGCTCTCAAACCTTCGAACTGTAGTATGTCTCCGTCCCACCGTTCTACTGCCGCGGTCTTTGCTGGTTCTATTAATTGCATGAAAAGTTGGCCCTCTCTTGTCAAACCTTCGCCGACAACCCTGGCAAATGAGATTTTTGGAACAGGCAGTTTCGCTGCCCTGAGCTCGCGCATTCGTTCGTTCCACTTAATGACGTCTTCCGGGTTCGCATATCTCCTTTCCACGCACGTGGGCGCTTCCGGAACGATTTTGACTGCCATGCGCCTTTTTGTCCCGTCGTGGAATTCGACGGTGCAAGGGAAGACCTCGCCCTGTTTGCCGTGTCCAAGCCTTTGGTCATAATGTATGTCTGCATTCTTGATGTCTTCCGTAGTGTATTCGCGAAGTTCTTTTCTCTGAGTTCGTCCTTCCATGTAGATTTACTCCAGCACTTCCACCGCGTCTACAATTCCATCGCCGTCGTCATCAAAGCCTTGGACAACGTGTGCCAATGAGTCTTGCTTGTGCCAGGTTTTATTCTTTATCAGGGCGAGAACAGCAACGCGGGTTGTGTTGTGTGAGGAACCGGCAACGATGAACACCTTTTTGCTTTCGGCGAACGGGCTTTCCACAGTTTCCAGTATGCCTACGTCTTCGCCGTATTTCTTTCCGGTCAAGGTGGAGTGAACTTCGAAGGAAGGCGTGAAGCGGATTGGCAGGGAAGAATTTACTTCGGCGGTCAGCGTGTTGACCTTCGGCCCGCCGACCAAAAACAGGTTCTCGTTCTTGATTGCGGAAGCTTTGGTGTCCAGGTAGTAGAGCGGGTATTCGAAGGAGGCGTATTGCGCCAAAAAAGCAGCCAGTTCTATTGCTGTGAACTCGCTTCCCCTCGCCCTGTGCTTTCCGTGCGGTTCAGGAGAACCCACCACCAGTTTCGCGTCCAAAAAGCCATCCTTCACGAAACCGTTCAGGTATGCCGGTGTTTTCCTTTTGCCTTCCGCGAATGGCCGCCACTTTTCCGAAATCGGCAGAACAAGCGCTTCAGTTGTTGCAACGTATTTTTTCGCAACTCCTCCGTGCTTTTCCTCGAAGCTCTTTAGTTCTATCAGTTTCTCCTTTGCGAGAATGCGCAGGTGATAATAGACTGTCTGGGAGTGCATGCGGAGGATTTTGCTTATCTCCGCTGCATAATGCGGTTCGCCAAGAGTTTTCAGTATTTTCAGCCGGTCCTCGTGCAGGACGCCAAGCGCGCGCTCGTCGACTTCCTTTGCTTCCAAAGCCTTTCCTTCGTCAATCAGTTTCATATGAACCATAATATGCTTATGGTTTTATTTAAAATCCTATGTTTCTGCCCTTCCTTGTTTAACCGGTGTTTGGGTGGTGTTTAAATACCGATGTAAAGAATACTTTACTTTCAGTTTTTCATTTATTTTGTAATTTGGTTGATTTGGGTTGGTTTTTATAGTTGTTGTTTTTGTTTGAATAATTGTTTTGGTTGTTTATGTGTTTGATAGTTTGTGTGTTTGAGTTGTTGGTTGAATAAAAGTTGTTTTGGTTGATTGAAAGATGTGTGGAATTTTTGGTTATATCGGGCCGAGGGAAGCGGGGCCCCTGTTGTTGGAAGGCTTGAAGAAGCTGGAGTATAGGGGGTACGATTCTGTCGGCATTGCAACGATAGCCGATGGTTTGCATATCCGCAAGGGTCCTGGAAAAATACGCGAAGTTGAGGAACGCGAGGCGTTAAGCGGGGTTCCGGGCACCATGGGCATAAGCCACTGCCTCCATCCGGATACGTTCGTACAATTGGCAAACGGGGAAGTCCGTAAGATCAGCCAAGTGGCGGATGAGCCGATGTTGGCACTTTCATTTAAGGACCTCCGTTTCTCAAAACACGGGTCCTCCGGTGGAAAACATCCGGCGCCAGCTGAACTCATCCGACTGAAGACCGACTCGTTTTCCTTGAAGTGCACCCCGAACCATCGCATGTTCGTTTTTGAAAACGGCAGCATCCTGGAGAAAACTGCAGAGGAACTCGAAGTCGGCGATTTGATGCTGTGCTGCCAGACGCTCCCATTCGAAGGTGCGCCGCAGCCGCTGGAATCCGTTGATGCCAAAAGGTACTATCGCGTATCCCGCGAGGCTTGGGATCAACTAAGGACGCTGCTCAAAATGCGCGGACTGACGCTCAAACAGCTGGCCATGCTGACTGGAGTGAACCAAAGTGTATTGGAGCACTTGAAAAAACAGGACCGGAACCTGCGGGAAGACCACTTGAAAAAAATCGCTTTGGAATTGGGCGCGGATCTTAACGCATTCACTCCGGTCAATTCAATCCATGGAAAGTTCACTGATTTTCCGAATCAGACGTGTCCCGAGCTTATGGACTTCCTCGGATACCTGTTGGGAGATGGGATCGTGAACGAACGTTCCATCCGTTTCAAAGATGCCGATCCGAACCTCTTGGCCCACTACAACGAATTGGCTTGGAAACTGTTCCATATCCGCGGACGCATCGTAAAGGTGCCTGAAGCCAACGCCCACCTGCTGGAAATCAACAGCCGGGACGTTTGCGACTGGTTGCGGAAAAACTTCGTCGAATTGACCCGGCGAAGGCGCGAAAAGACCATTCCGCCCATCGTGGGGCGCACGAGCTTGCGGGAGACAAACGCATTCCTCCGCGGATTATTCGATGCCGAGGGCTGCGTTAACACGAAGTCCCGGCAAGTCTCCATCCGAATGAACAACCACGACGTCATTCACATCGTGCAGCTTTTGCTCATGCGTTCAAGCATCCTTAGTTCGTTGCAGGAACAATCCACGCAATGGGGCCCTTCGTTCGGAATATACGTCAGCCACCCTGAAGGGTTTGATGCTTTCCTGAGGAACATCGGGTTCAACAGCTACGCAAAAGCAACAAAGTTGCAAAGCCTCATCAAATCAACCTACAAAGGATCCCGTCGCAGTTTCAAAATCCCATTCACTTGGTCGGAACTGCGCGAGTGGGCGCTGTGCAAGCACCGGTTCAAAGGCAAATCAGTCATGGCCAACTCATCCTTTGCCGAAGCGCAGGCGATGCTCACGGAAGAGGGCCAAATGCAACTCCAACGCTACGTGGACAGCCACGTGTTTTTCCAACGTCTTGTGCAAAAGGCCCGTATTCCTTCAGATACTGCATGGGTCTATGATTTGCACGTTCCACAGGATAACAATTTCGTGGCGAACGGACTCATATCGCATAATTCAAGATGGGCAACCCACGGGGGCGTGACGAAAGAAAACGCTCATCCGCATACTGACTGCAAAGGCGAGATAGCGGTGGTGCACAACGGCATCATAGAGAACTATCAGGAACTGAAGAAAGGCTTGGCGGAAAGGGGTCATGCTTTCAAGTCCCAGACCGACACTGAGGTTTTGGCACACTTGCTTGAAGAACAGAGCGGACCGTTAGAAAAAAGGGTTGGCGAGGCAGTAAAACAACTAAAAGGGAGTTTTGCGGTTTTAGCTGTGTCAGCAAAAGAACCAGATAAACTTGTCGCTGTTCGTAACGAGAGCCCTCTCGTAATTGGCTCGGGTGATGGAGAATTTTTTGCTGCCTCCGATGCGACTCCTTTTCTTGCCCATACTAGGAGGGCGGTTTTTTTAGAGGACCATGAAATGGCGGTTATTGGCCGCAAGGATGTTTACGTTGTGAGTACTAAGTCTGGCGAGATACTTCAAAAACAAACGAGATTGATTGACTGGCATGCTGAACAAGCAAGCAAAGGAGAGCACGAGCACTTCATGATTAAGGAAATTCTAGAACAGCCTCTAGCGATAAAGAGCGCGTTTGCTCAGGATCCGCAAAAACTAGAGGCTTTTGTGCGCCTTCTGAAGGCGAGTAAAGACGTGAAGTTTGTTGCTTGCGGCACGTCCCGCCATGCTGCGTTGATTGGCCGGTATGCGTTCAATCAGTTGGCAGGAAAAGCTGCGGAAGTGTACATTGCTTCAGAATTTGATTATTTTGCAGACCATTGTACCAACGGCACTTTGATTATACCAATTTCGCAAAGCGGAGAAACAGCCGATGTCTTGGTAGGTTTGAGGAAAGCTAAGGCAAAGGGAGCTAAAATTGCCTCGATTGTGAACGTTGTTGGTTCTTCCATAGACCGTATGAGTGATGTTAGTCTGTATCTGAATTGCGGTCCTGAAATAGCGGTTGCTTCTACTAAGGCATTCGCGGCTCAGCTGTCTCTTCTTTTTATTGTTGCGCATGCTTTGGTTGGAACAGTTGGCGAGTGTTCCTCTAGTTTGAAAAAGATTGCGCACCAGATTTCAGCGTACATGCCTAAGTGGCAAGTTCAGGCAAAAGTATTAGCGAATGATTGGAAGGAAAAAGAGCACATCTATTATATTGCGCGGGGCGTAAACTTTCCTGTTGCTTTGGAAGGCGCTCTAAAACTGAAAGAGGTTTCGTATATTCATGCGGAGGGAATGCCCGCTGGTGAACTAAAGCACGGTACGCTGGCGTTAGTTGAGAAGGGCACCCCTGTTGTTTTAATTAACCCTAAGGATTACACTTTTGCAGATACTCTTGGAAATGGCTTGGAAACAAAAACAAGGGGCGCAAAATTAATCGGGGTAAGCAACATGCCCAATGACGCATACGATGTTTGGATTGAATTGCCAGAAATGGAGCCCTTGTTCTACCCTTTGTTGAGTATTGTTCCGCTTCAACTGCTCGCTTATTATTCTGCAGTGTTTCGTGGCGCTGATGTCGATTGTTGCCGCAATTTGGCCAAATCTGTAACGGTTAGGTGATTTTCATGGTTAAGCCGACTTACGTTATTTTGGCTGCAGGCCGAGGCAGGCGGTTGTGGCCTGTTGGCGAGGCGCTCCCGAAGTGCATGATCCGCGTGCTGGGCAAGCCTTTGCTCGAATGGAACCTTGACCGCATCCTGCCGAACGCGTCCAAGGTAGTTGTTGTGGTAGGGTACAAGAAGGAGATGGTGATAGACCATTTTTCGAACGGCAAGTATTCGGACAAGATAGTCTTTGCGGAACAGGAGGAGCAGAAAGGAACTGCCAATGCGTTGCTTCAGGCAAAGCCTTTCGTGGACGGTGACTTCGTGACCTTCAACGCCGACAGTTTTGCCGACCCCTCCCTGTTCAAGCTGCTTGACGAGGAAGCTTCCAAGGGCAAGCCTTTCGGTGTCGGCCAGTACGTGGAGGACGCGAGGCAGTGGGGCGTTTTCGACGTCCAGTCCATGTTGATCAAGAGGGTGGTGGAGAAGCCGAAGGAGGCGTCGCCAGGGTACTTTGCCTTGGGCAACAATTTTTTTCCCAAGGAGTTCTTCGACTTGCTTGAGAAGGTGGAGCTTTCGCCGCGCGGCGAGTACGAGCTGACCGACGCCTACAACGCCTTCGCTTCAAAGAACGACGTCCGCTTCGTCGAGTATTCCGGTTACAGGAGCGAGATGACTTACTTCTGGAACCACTTGGACATCAACATCCACGCCCTTGAGAACCTGATGGAGGACCGCAGGGAGGGAACCGTAGAGCCTGGAGCAGTAGTGGATGGCAAACTGTTTTTGGGCAAGGGAAGCATAATCAAGGCTGGTACGAGAGTTGAGGGGCCGGCGTACATAGGAGAGAACTGCCTCATCGGTCCGAACGCTTTCATTAGGACCGGCTCCGTCATAGAGGACAACTGCCACGTCGGCACGTGCGAGATAAAGAACAGCGTCATAATGAACCGCGCAAATGTCCCCCACTTTTCCTATGTCGGCGACTCGGTTTTGTGCGAGGACGTGAACCTTGGCGCGGGCACCATGATAGCGAACCTGCGTTTCGACAACGGGCCAGTTGCTGTGAGGTTCAAGGAGGGAGTGGTCGCTTCCGGCCGGAGGAAGCTTGGGGCCGCAATAGGTTCCGGAACGAAGGTGGGAGTAAACTGTTCCATCAACTGCGGCATCCTCATAGGGCATAACTGCAAGATTTATCCCGGTGTTTCTGTTAAGCATAATTTGGATAATGAGACGGTTTTCAGGGGAGACGAATGAGTTGTTCTCAGAGGAGAGGGCGAGGCGCAGGGCGCGCCAGGGAGAACCTAGGTTCTCCCGGGGCGACCAATGAGACGGTTTTCAGGGGAGACGAGTGACTTTGTTTTCAACGGGCGAAAACATTTTTTTTTTGAAGTGATTGGATGAGCTTCTTCAAGACGTATGACTGCCGAGGGAAATACGGCGAGGACGCTACTGAAGCTAATTGTTTCCGTTTGGGGGCTGCCTGCAACGCTTTTTCCGACAAGCTTGTTTTGGGAATGGATTACCGCGAACACAACGACTCCCTTGCCGAGGCTTTCCTCGGCGGGTTTGACGGCGTTGTTTCGTCTTTGGGAAACGTTCCTTCTCCTGTAGTCGCCTTCAACTCTTCCAGTCTGGGCGTTTCCTTTACTGCTTCCCACAACCCGGCGGGCTACAACGGCGTCAAGTTCAAAAAAGAGAGAAGGTGTTTTTTTCAGGGCGAGTTGGCTGGAGTGAAGCGAGAGTTTGAATTGAGGAAAGCTGAAAACAAGAAACGGCCCCTTCCGCAGCCGAACCAAGAGTTGGTTGAATCCTACGTTTCCTCCCTGCCTGCAATTGAATCCGGTATTTTCGACCTGGCCGGAGGGGCTGCGTGCGCTTTGAAAAAGATTTTTCCGGAAACGATTTTTTCCGAGCAAGATCCTTCCTATTCCAAGCATTCGCCAGAACCGACGGAGGGCGCGCTTGACGTGCTGGCGAAGAAGACTTTGAGCGGCAAGGTTGGTTTTGCTTTTGACGGCGACGCCGACCGGGCGATGGTTGTCGATAAGGGAAAAGTGATTGACGGCGCCTTCAGCGCAGCGTTCATTTGTTCACGGCTTCCTAAAGGCTCGAAGGTTCTGGTGACTTTGGACACGCCTGCCGAGGTTTTCCGTTTCATCGAGAATTCCGGCCTCAACGTCGAGTACACTCCTGTCGGCGATGTTTTCCTTCTGGAGAAAATGCTTGAGAGCGGTGCTGATTTCGCCGCCGAGCGCTCGGGCCACTTTTCTTTCGCGAAGCACATGCCAGATTCGGACGGGATTTATTCTGCTGCTTTCCTTTCCTCGCTCAAGCCGGGCGAGCTTTTGGGGTTTTCAAAACAATTCAGGAACGTCTCGCTGATTACCAAAGTGCATTTTTCCGTTGACTTCGCCAAACTGGAGTCGCTTGCGAGGGAAAAGGCGGAAAGGGTTGATGCGATGGACGGGGTGAAGGCCGAGATGGAGGACTTCACTTTCCTTGTGCGGGCTTCGAAGACCGAACCCAAAGTCAGGGTTAACGTCGAGGCGGAAACCAAGGAAAAAGCGGAAAAGGGAAAGGTTTTTGTCGAGTCTTTGCTTCAAAAGTGCAGGGTTGGATGAATGGAAAACGTCGTATGGGAAGGAAGAACTGAATCCCGGTAAACGGT
>JACROM010000121.1 GCA_016214445.1 Microcaldota archaeon | reverse complement strand
ATTTTCTGCTTCTTCTGGAGGCCTTTTATCTTCGCGGAGGGATTGCTTACCTCGTAGTCGAGGCGGAAGAACTCGAAACCCTGCCTTTCAAGCATGCGCAACGCGTTCGGAGTGATTGTGGGCGCACACATTATTCCCCTTGTAGCCTTATCCTTGCGTTTGCTTACTTCGTCCACGTAACGTGCCAATTGCGTGACTGCGTCAAGGCCCGCCTCTCTTCTCTTCACCTCAATCACAACCAGCCTGTGCCGGAAGTCTTCTGCGAGTATGTCAATGGTTCCCTTTCTGATGTCGCTCTCCTGTTTTAGTGGAAAAAGGCCAGGCTCGATCAAATGCAAATCCTGCATGAGCAGCTCAGAGAGCTCGCGGTCCGAACCGAACAATTTCAGCTTCTCGTCGTCCCGCAGATGAAAGGAATCCGCGAAATGGACTTCAAAAAACTTTACGTCAATCCTTTCAAGCAAGGGCTTTGTTCTCTGAGATGAAACGACTAACGCGTTCTCGCCTTCGTCAATGCGCACTGAAATCCTGGAGCCGGGCCCCTGGTAGTTGATGGCGTGCATCTTCGTCGCCTGATGAACCAAGAAGGTGCCATCCTGCTTTATCACGAGGAGCCTGTCGCCTTCACTGAGTTTTGAAGCAGCGCGCCCCTCGTAGAAAACACGGCACCTGCCGATTAATAAGGCAAGACGGCCGCAGTTCAACGCCTCGCCAACTGCTTTCTTCGCTTCTTCTAATGAAACCACTCTAATCCACCAAAAACATCACTACAAAAACATTTTTCTCGC
The DNA here is from genome assembly GCA_016214445.1 of Microcaldota archaeon. GTDB lineage: Archaea > Micrarchaeota > Micrarchaeia > Norongarragalinales > Norongarragalinaceae > JACROM01. Next base: position 2,507 of record JACROM010000121.1, on the reverse strand, counting down.
TTTCCCCGCGGACTTGAAGGGGTTCCAAAAATTTTTAAGCACGCCAGTGGTTAGAATATAGAACCTGGTTTTCCAGGCAGGAGAGTGGTTTGATGAAAGCATCTAACGAAACGCGCTTGTTTTTTATTACTGCCTTTTTCCTCGGCGCATTGTTTGCAGGGTGTTTGACAAATCCCTCCCAAAAGCCAAGCCCGTCTCCAAGCGCATTGAATGAAACAACCACTTCGCAAACCCAATCAATTACCTTGACGATGGAGGAGGTCGCAAGACACGCTTCCAGAGAGGATTGCTGGACTGTAATAAACGGAACGGTCTATGACTTGAGTCGCTTCAGGGGGCATTCAGGCGGAGACAACTATTTGCCGTATTGCGGAAAGGATGGAACGAGAGGTTATTTCACAAAGGATGGCGAGGGTTCGCATTCTCCTTACGCGGATGAGATGATGAAAGATTTTGAACTTGGTCAGTTGGGCCAAAAAATTGTTTTGCCAAACAAGCGCTAGAAAAAAAGAGGTGCCTATGAGTATGAACACTCCAGCGGCATGTGAGAGGTCTCTCTCTGATTTCAACGGTTTCTTAAGATGCGGGGGGGTTATAGCGCAAGAGCTTAAATACTTCTGAAACCAAATCAGATTATGTCGTTTTGGGAAAGAATGTTAAACAAGCACATGGAAAACGCGGCATTGCTACGCAGCGGAGTGTTTGCTGAAGCACAGAAAACCAGGGGCAAGCTAGCAGGCTTTATAAGAAAAAAGAAGAGGAAAGAAAGAGCGAAGCTTCCTCTGATGCTAGCGAGAATTGGCGTGCGGGAGCCCCTGGAGAGGGGGCGGCGGGAAATGGAACTACTGGCGGCTGAAAGGAAAGGGCTGCTGGCAGATTATTTCAAGAAAAGTACGGCTGCTAAGGAAGGAAGCAAACTTATTCTGAGGAGGCTCTACAACCCTCTCACAGGCTTGCACAGCAAGGAATTCTATAAGGAGGTGGAGAGCGAGCTTAGTAAACCAGAGCATGCAAACTCTGAAATCGCAATCGCTTCATGTGATTTGAAGGGTTTCAAGAACGTAAACGACCAACACGGACATGAAGCCGGCGACAAGATGTTGAAGAGAGTCGCGGAGTTGCTTGAGGAAGCCCGGAGAAAGGAAGGACTTGAGCATGTCAGGATATTTCATCCCTCAGGGGACGAGTTTATCGTGATGGCGGTCAGAACCATGCCTGAGGAGACGGGAGCAGAGCTGGCGGTGAGGAACCTGCTTGAACAGTTCCAGCTCATAAAGGAAAGGGAGAACGAGAGGGACAAAAAAAGGGGCGCAGAAGCGCTTCACGTGGATGAAACCGAGCTCATCGGCGGGGTTTCCTCGAACGTCTGGAAGAAAAACGCTTCGGTAAGAGGGATAACGGCTTCAGCTGACACGATGAGTTATGTAGCTAAATTGCTGGGCCACTGGGGGTACGTTTCGGAAAAACAGTTCAACTCCCTCCCTACTGCAACCCAGAAAAAGATTCTGCAAACGCTACCCAAAGTATTCCGACGAGAGGGGGATAGGGTACCGAGGGAGGGAAAGGCGAAAAAGGGTTATACGCGGTTGCTTTGTACATTTTCCTGTGGCCGAAGCCGCGTCCCCTGTCATCTCCAAAACTCATTCTATTCACCTATTTTTGCTAAGGCTGACCCGCGCTGGGGGAAAGAAAAACAATTCCTGTCCACAACCCGAATCGACGCCTCACCTAAACTCGATCTTCCGAAAGGCCGTCGCAAAAAACTAAACGAAAAGCAGCTTTCTCCAATCGACTACTGTAACAATAGGGCCAAGCAAGAATATATACCTTTGCATCTCTTGCGCTTTGCTCATAAAAGCTTGCTTGCTTACAAAACCCAAAACTTGCTCATAAAATCCGAAGTTTGCTAAAAGCCTGTTTGTCCTAACCCTTTGGGAGGGTCCTGTCCGAATAACTACTAGTTTATCTCTGAAAACAAGTGTTTGCAAACCACTAGACCAATGAAGGAAGCATAAACCTCAAAAAACTGAAAAGGAGAAGCCGAAGCGTATCTCGTCAAACGTCGCACGAAGTTCCTCGGACGCAACCTTTGGGAGGAAGTTATTATTATATCGGGCGTTATAAAGAGGTACGGATGCGTTTGGCGATGGTTGTCAGGAAAGTTGGCTTGAATGATTTAAGGATGCATCCTGTGGTTACTAGCTTGAGCGGAGCGGGTTTTAGGCTTAGTGACGCTAGAGAGCATGGTAAGCAAGAAGAACGTTTCCACACCTTGCTTGTTAATCACCCTGATTGCATGGATGAAAGGAAGTTGGTTGCGAAGGCTAATGGCGTGTTGAAGCGTTTAGTGAATGAAAAAGAGCTTGTGGGGTCTGTTGGTAGGTTGGAACGTTTCTGAAATAGCATGCTGTTGAAACTGGGTGGTAACATGAGGGTAATTGGAATAGCTGGTTCGCCGCGTAAGAACGGCAACACTGCTTTTCTTGTAGGAGAAGCGTTGAAGGAGT
>JACROM010000115.1 GCA_016214445.1 Microcaldota archaeon | reverse complement strand
TTGAAGCTCGAATTTCCACAAGCGTGAGCGACTGCTGTTGCTTCCGCCGCTGTCGGCCGTAATTGTCAACGACTTCGCGTTAGGATATTTGGGTCGTCCGGTTTTTTTCCACCATTTGCGGATGCTTTCACACGCAAATTCAGCCGTATCGTGGTCAATACCCAAGTTGACCCAACCGTGGTTTCGGTCGATTTCGTATACGCCGTATGGAACGACTTTGCCCAATTTTGAATCGGTAAAGTCATGCATGTTGACTTGCTGCGGTTTGCCTTGTGGGCGCCATTCTCGTCCTGAATTCTTGAAGTTTCCGACGAGCTCTTTCTTTTTCGTGTCCACGCTGATGACGGGTTCATGTTTGTTCAGTTGTTTTTTTACGTCTTGATTGATGAACTCAAACTGCGCATTTCGGTCCGGGTGACTTTTACCTTCGCGTGTTTTACGATTTGCTTGTAGGCTGTACTTTTCTTGGCGAAGGAGCTGGGCTACAAGTTCGTGGCTAGCCGCATGTCCTTGTGCACGCAATTCCTTGGAAATGTTTCGGGTGCTTTTTGACGTGTAAAGTAGTGGTAATTCGGGGTCGCCGCGGGTTGCAGGCTCCACAAGTTTTCTTAATTCTGGCAAAAGGGCAGTGTTTTTAATTGTGGATTTTTTACGTCCTGCACCAGCTTTGCGAATACGATCTGTGGGGCGTATATTTTTTTCGTTTAACTCTCGGATTCCGCGTGCGATAGCGTGGCGTTCGATACCAACAATTCGTGCAACTTGTTTGATACCGCCTCGACCTATTGCTGATGCTTCCGCTGCTGCAAAAAGGCGAAGGGTTCGTTCATTGAAGGTTGATTTCAAGAGATTGTATCGTTGTTGAATTGCATTTTTCGCCATATACTCCTAAAGAATAAGGGGTATATTAATTTATTGACAAGCCCTTACGGCAGGAATACTTGAGGTTTTCTTCGGGTTCCGGCTGCAATTTACATGATGTTCTTGTCTAACCGCGAGAGCTTTACGCCGACAAAAACCAGCGGGTGTTTTCTTTCAACCCTCCTTAAATCGAAAGTGCCAGTTATCCTGTCGTCGCCCAGCGTCGCAAGGCGCATGCTCATCAATGCGACCAGCCCGCCCGGCTTCATCGCGTTGGCGATGCCCATATACGCGAGGTCCGATCTCCGGGTGTGGTATCCGCTGGCGTGCCTGAACTCTTTTATGCCTACATCTTTCCACTCTATGTGGTGCAGTGCCATCCAACTGAATCCGAAATCAAAATGGTTTTCCGGCAATTCCGAAGTCTCCAAAGGTGCCTCGTGCCAGTGTATTTCCGAGTAATCCTTCCAGCTCGGGTGCTCGTTCAGGGACACGCCGTGAAGCTCAAGCCTGCCATCGTCAACTTCCTTCCTGAATTTTTCGCTCAATTCCTTCAACGCCCTTCCGTCAAAACAACCGAAGTCGGCAACCCTTACTGGTTTTTTGGCGTTCTCGAGTTTGCGCCGGATTACTCCGCAAATGTCAACGCCAAGGTTTTCTGAGAGCTTTTTCAGGGAAGTGTCGTAGCTGAAGCCGAGGTCGAAGCCAGGTGCTTCCCTTCTCTCCTTTTCCTTCTCGCGTTCCAATCGGGAAAGAAACTCTTTCACAGGCACAGGCGGCCCGGTCGGTTCTTTGTATATTTGTTCTTTCCTCAACTCACGTTCTTGCATATTATCGCCGTTCGGTCAAAGAAGGACTATCTTCCCTTCGTCCGCTTCCACTTTCACTTTCATTCCGTCCTTCAGCCTGTCGTAGCCGCCGCCTTCCACATGGTCAACCATCGGAATTTCCGAGATAATTGCACCGACTGCGACGATTGCATCGGTTTCCTTTGCTATCATCGCCTTCGGCGCTATTCCTTTCTTCTTCAGCTGGTACAGGACGTAGGAGCCGACTGTCGAGCCTTTGCAGTTCGGGAAGACGAGGATTTTTCCGGAGATACTTTTACCTTCCAGGGGGTGGTCCTTTTCTACAACAACGCCGTTGTCCGCGTTGACCCCTCCGAAAAACGATATGGCCTGTTCGCTCCTCAAAACCTCGCCCTCGGCAAAGCCTTTGGCGATTTTGCGCGCTTTCAGTTCTTCCATTTTCCAGTCACCTGCTCTGAAACCTTTTACCTGATTGCTCCCCCTCACGGCTTCCATTTCCCAGTCACCGCCGCCTCGATGCACTTCTCCACGCTTCCAATCTTCGTCTTGAACTTGTTCTTTCCCCGTCCGTAATAGCAGCCCTTCGCCGAATCAGTAGCCATCACCTTGAATTTCGACTTTATGGGCGCGACCACCATGCAGGTGTCCGCAGCGATTTTCGCGCCAGTATCCTCGATTGCCTTGGTGTAGCCCATCCTGTCCGCAAGCTCCTTGGTTGTGCGTGCGGTGCAAATCCAGAACTCTGCTTTTACTTTCCTTCCCCTTAGGAGCTCGGCCACTTTCGCGATTTCCCTGATGGAAGCGTGCGGGCAGCCCAAGCCGACGAGGTCCACTTCCTCGCCGTCGTCCGTCATTTCTTTCATCGCCGCCTTCAGGTCGTCCTTCGTCACCTCGATTTTTTCTTGCGGCCGCTTTGTCCTGCTTGGAGTTATTCCCTTGATGTAGAACATGGCTGTTCCGCCATAAGTTGCAATGGAAGCGCTCAAGCTCTTGAGTTCCTCAAGCGACGCTTCCTTGACTCCCGTAATAAGCGGAATCTTGTCGCCTATCTTTTTCCCTATGGCTTCGCCAAGAGCTCCGAAAGCTAAAGTGCCTTTCAGCTTGGTTTTCACTTTCACTTCAACAACCGCTTGCCTGTTCTCCTCTAAGTGCATTCCGTATTCTGGAGTGAAACCTGTGAGCGCTGCAGCAAGGGCAGAAGGCCCGCCTTCCCTGTTGGTTTTGGCGCCTATAACCGAGTTGCAGAAAGTCACCGCAGATGACTCGCTCCACGCGACGCTCTCGCCGAACCGGGGTAGGTTGCCTATCAGGTAAGGCGTGCATGTGCACGAAGTTATTATTCCCATCCTGCTGAAAGCTTCCACCACTTCAAGCTGCTTCGAGGCGAACTCGTCGCTTATCCCCAGCTTCTTCCATTCCATCAAATCCATTCCTGCAGGGTTCAGCGTAGTCAGAACGCGCACCCTGCCGTCCTGGGCGAGTTCAGCCAAATACTCCAAGCCAGCGTCGTCGAGGTTGTCATAAGACACGCCGGCAACCTGAACAGAGCTTACGGGAATCATTTTTTTGGCGCCGTAAATCTCGCCGAGCGCGCATAGAATCTCCATGCTCTTCCGGACGGCGTTGCCTTTCTTCCCTTCCAGCATTTCCTGTTGTTCTTTCGTCAGTTCCATCCTGTTCAGCCTCGATTTTTACTTTAAATTACTAATAATTTACTTTAAATTACTTTAACTTAAAGTAAATTTAATGTTTTGCCAGCTCATAGTATGCGCCCCTGAATTTTCCTACCCGCTTTATTTTTCCCTGTTTCATCAGTTCGTTGAGGTCCTTGATTGCTGTAGGCTCTGAAACCCCTGCGATTTTCGCAAACTGCTTTGCCTTGGCCGTCTTGTTCTTCTCGAGGTATGCAATCACCTGTTGCTGCCGTTCATTCTCAAAATCCTCCAAGTGTCGTTTTCTTTCGCTCGACTTGTTGTAAAGGACTACTTGGAATGCGTTGCCGAAATTGTTGAAAAGCGGATCGGCTAAACCTGCTTTTCTGCACTGGCTGTAAATTTTTTCGATTCCAGTTCCCAACCCCTCGCCTAAGTGATAGTCTTGCAAAAGGCGGTAGGTTATCGGATTACGGTGTACTGGGTTCTTGAAAAAATTGCTCAAACTCTGGCCCGGCAGGAGCCCGCCGGGATTGGTGACCGTGAGCCTGTCCGGGTATATTTCAATAAGGCATGGCATCGGGTCGAAATAGTCGCGGTGCCCCAGCGCGTTCGTGACGATTTCACGCAACGCTTTCACCGGGTAATCAAGCACCTCTTTGCGGTGCACGCCCTCGATGGTGAAGGTGCGCCCGATGTTCTTCTCGATTTTCCTGGAAATCTCTTCGACCAGCCACGGTATCGTTCCGGAGATTCTTTCGTCCGTCTTGATTGCCTCGACCGTCTTTTCCCTGCCCGAGTAAACGACCAGCCTGGCTTCGAGGCTGTTCTGGAAGAAATCCGGTTTTGCCGCGAAAAACATCGCGGCCACGTTTTTCAGGTAGAACGAGCCGTTGAAGCCTGCAACCTTCATTCCCACAAGCCTTGTTTTGAGCGCTTCAGTGTTGCGACGGTCGAATTCGATGCCCCTTGCCTTGAAGTATCCTTCTATTTTGGCGGAATCCAAGTCGTCCAGGGTGGCGCGGCATTTCAGTTCCTCGAAATTAAGGACTGTGCGCCTTCGGAGGAAATCTACCAAGTCTTCCCCGATTAGATACTTATTCGTCGTGCCCTGGCGTATGTAGCATAATTTGTCGTAGAAGCAGGGGTTCTGGGAGCAAGCGAACGGCTCGACCTTCAGCACTATGAACGTTTTGCCTTCGTGCCTGACGAACCCCTGTTCGTGCTTCGGGTTCGGCCGGCAGTTGTCCAGAAGCTCCCTCAATCGCCTCGATTCCTCGTCCGGGTTCGTAAGGCCCCTAAGCTCCCGCTTTTTCGGTTCCGCCCCGAAGACTATGGCGCCGCCGTAGGTGTTGGCAAATGCGGAGATGGTCTGGCCTGCGTCCTTCTGTACGCTCATCTTGAACTCTAGGGCAGGGCTTTCCCAGTCCGAGACCATCTTCTGCAAATCCGAGTAATTGAAAGTCATTCAGTCACCGTTTCCCCACAGACATTTACTTTAAATTACTTTAAATAGCCTTACTTTAAGCGGCTTAAAGTTTCTTAAAGTAAAAATTTCACTCCAAAAACTTCTTCAAATCCACAAACCCAATTTTGGCCGTTCTGCCAAAATTCCGTTTACGGAAAAAGACAGACGCGCGAATCAAGTAAAACCCAAATGCTCTGTTGAGCGTTTCCGTTTACGGTTTATTTAGCCTTCGCGAATTTTTTTTCACTCCAGAAACTTCTTCACATCTACTTTCGGGAACTCCGCTTTCGTGAAGTTCTTCCCTCTGGCAACCAAAGGTTTTGTAGCGTCCAAGCCCATCTTGCAGGTTTCGCGCGTGTTCGGGTCAGCCGAAGGGTCAAGCGACGAGCCCTTCTCTTTCAGCTTCAGCACCAAACCCTTGTCCCCTTGGAAGCGGGTCGCAACTGCCCACTCCACGTCAAGCGGGTCCAAAATGTTTATGTCGTCGTCCACTATGGTCGCCAGCTTAAGCGAGGCGTGGCCTTTGAAAGCAGCTTCGATTGCCTTCTTCCCGTCTTCTTCCTTGTCCTTCTTGATTGCGACAACCGCGTGCAGCCACGAGCACCCGCCGGGTGTTATGGAGACGTCCACGCACTTGGCGACCTTGCTGACTTCCTTGAATATGGTGGGCTCGCGCGGCATGCCCATCAAAAGCTTGTGCTCAAGCGCTCCCGGAAGCAAAGCATGGTAGATTGCGTCCTTGCGGCGCGTGATTTTTTTCACTTCGAAAACCTGTTGGTCTCGCACCAAATCGTATGTTTCGGTCAAATCCACGAACGGCCCCTCTGAATGGGTTTCCGAAATGATTCTCCCCTCCAAGATGATTTCCGCGTCTGCAGGAACAAGGGCGTCCACTGTCCTGGCTTTAGTGAATTCGAGCGGCTTCAGCTTGTTCGCTATGCCAAGCTCGCTCACTCCTATGTCCACTGACGTGCCGCCAGCCAGCATCATGTTGGCGTCCATGCCGATTGCCATCGCCACGTCAAGTTCGCCGCCGTTGCGGTTTATGTATTCCTGAAGGTGGCGCGGCAGGATGCGTATGGCGAACTTGTTCTTTTCAAACAGCATGCACCTGTGGAAGGAGGCATTTACGCCGTACTCCTTGTCGCGCGCGAAGACTATTCCGGAGGAAACATATGGCCCGCCGTCCTTGGCGCAGTGAGTGAGAATGGGCAGCCTGTCCAAGTCGGCGTTTTCAACAACCTCTTGGCAAGGCGCGCCTGAAATCGTTTCGGGCATTTCAGGTTTTTCTATGGCGTCGCCCATCCGCTTTACGAGCTCGCCGGTCCTGCAGCCGAGCGCTTCCGCTATGAGTTCCTTGGTGCTCAAAACGTTTCCTACAACCCTTTTTCCTTCCACGTTCTCAAGCAGTACGGGCTTTCCGTCCAAGGCCTTCAGTATTCCCGCTGCCTCGAACTTCTTTTTTACGGGCTTGATGATTCTGACGAGTTTGCCCTCTTGTTCCAGTTTCGCTATGAAATCCCTCAACGCCATTTGCTTCAACTCCACCTTTTAAACAGGCTGTTTTCCACTCCCAAGACGTCCAGTATTTTTCCAACAACGTGATTTATCAAGTCTCCTATTTTCCTCGGCCCGTGGTAAAAACCCGGGCAGGCCGGCAGAATCACGACTCCGATGCGCGCAAGCTTAAGCATGTTCTCCAGGTGTATTGCGCTGAAAGGCATCTCCCTCGGAACAAGAACAAGTTTGCGCTGTTCTTTTATGCACACGTCAGCTGCGCGCGAGATCAAATTGTGCGAGAAACCGCACGCTATAGCCGCCAACGTTTTCATGGAGCACGGGCAAACGATCATTGCCTCGTACTTGAACGAGCCTGAAGCAATTGACGCGTCTATTTGATGTTCGCTGTAAATCTTTCCGCACTTTGCCAACGCCTTCAAAGCGTTCTTTTCCTCGTATTCCATGACTTTTTTGGCGTTGTCGCTCACTATGACGTGCAGTTCGTGCGTTTTTTTGAGCGATGTGGCCAGCGCCAGGGCGTAGGCGATGCCTGATGCTCCGGTTACCGCCAGGACAATCCGCTTCATAGAATCAGGGGTTCTGTGTTCACGTGTTTTAACAGGTCAGCTGGCCTTTTTAATACGGTTATCCCTTCGACGCCCGACGGCAATTCGCCGAACCCCCATTCCGCGAAGAACAGCCTCGCCTTTCCTTCAAGGGATTGCAGTACTTCTGGCATGTCATTCGGAACCGCAGGGGGGCACATCCCCCCTTCAGTTTCACGTTGCAGCGCTTCGCGCTGCTCCAGAATCTCCGGCCTTCGCGGTCGGGCATCTTGAAGCAGCCTTCTCTCGGAAGGCTGCAACTCCTGATTCCCCCCTGCGGCGAGGATACCTTTGGCATCAGGCCAAAGGAGGAATCGTCGGGGATGTCTGAAGGGGATGTGTAACGCCATCAGCATATCAAGG
>JACROM010000120.1 GCA_016214445.1 Microcaldota archaeon | reverse complement strand
ATCGAGTACCGCGTGTTCTTCTTGTTTCCCAGCGGCTTAAGGGATGTTATGAGCTCGAATTTTTCTTCGAGTTCCAGCAGGTGGCGGGTTATGGAACTCTCTTTACTGCCGCAGTGGGCCGCGATTTCGTTGAGTTTGGTTTTGCCTGTCGCGATGGCGTGCAGTATGGAGTAGTACAGTGGGCTTCTTTTTCCGAATTCCTGTTTCAGTATGTCCAAGACCTCATTTTCCAGTGGCGCGTTTTCCTGGATGAACAGGTACTCGATGGTTTGGAGAATGTTTTTGTTGGCTAGTTCGAATTGTTCTATGGCGGCGTAGTATTTCGGGTAGCCGCCGAATAATGCGTAGGTTTTCAGCATTTTTTCGGGGTCTGCGCAGCCTAGGTGTTGCATGGCTTTGGCGCTGTTTTTGAGGGTGAATGGTTTTAGGTTTATTTTGGCGTTGATTCTGCCGTATAGGGGCTGTTTTTTGTCTTCGAAGACTTTCTTGAACAGGCCGATCAGCGAGCCCAAGACAATCAGGTTCATTGGCGTTTCCTTGTGTTCGTCGATGTTTTTCTGCATTATCGAGTAGGCGGTCTTGTCCACCGCATAAAAGTTCTGGAATTCGTCGAACACTATCGCGCGGTTTTTGCACCTTTCGAAGAGAACCCTGAAGAAGTCGTGCCATGAGGGAAGCGTTTCCAGTTCCGTGACGATTTTCGCGTTTTTGAGTTCCTGCGTGAATTCCGCCAGCAGTTCCGTTGAGGTTTTTGATTCGTAGACGAAGAAGTAGACGGCTTTCTTGTTTTTCATGAATTCGTTGATGAGGGTCGTTTTGCCTACTCTCCGCAGACCGGAGATGGCTATTGTGGCGAGCCTTTTTTTCGATAGTTCGTGGTATTCTTCGAGTTGCCGAAGCTCGTTTTCCCGATTAATAAAGTTCATAATTATTCGCCTGTTGAATATTCAGCAATTGAATATTTAAAGGTTTCGCCGGCTGGGCCGCTGCCGCGATTGATGAGCGACAGTTTGAGGGCGAGCAGAAAGAACAGTTCAGGGAGAAGTGGCGGTCGGTTTTCGGCCAAGGCCGGGTCGGCTGAACGCGCTTTCCCGCTCTGTGGGCCGAGCTTTCCTTTTTTCTTCCTTTTTCCCTTTCTTTCCGTCGGAGCACTTTTGCCCTGAAAAGAGCTATTTTTGGCGCAGTTGTGCACTAGGGGTTGGCGGCGTCAGGCCGCGCTTTTTGGCCTTAATACAGAAGGCCGAACGCTGCAAGGGGCAGTTCGCCTTTTCCAGGCACCCTGCCGTCCACCACCAGATAATCCGGTCGTTGTTTCCTGTTCTTGGACTGTCCGCCTATCTCGAAAGTTCTGCCCTTTATTGAGAAGTCCGGTGCGCCGCTTTCCGGGAGATATCGCGGCCCCAAATCAAGGGCGTGGTGTATGAAGAATTCCTCGCGCAGCATTCCCGCGTCCGATTCGGTTTTAAGTTCGCGGCAGAGGCCTTGCCTGAAAGGCGGCGAGAGGTAGATTTTGCGTTCCTTTGAAAGCACCCGGTTCGCGCTGCCTTGCGGCAGCACTTCGTTCAGCAGCAACGCGTCCTTCAGCAGGCTCACGTAGCGCATCAGCTGCGTTTTCTCAAGGCCCGAGTGCTGGGAAAGCGCGTTGAACGATACCTTGCCGCGCCAGACCGCAAATGCCATGAGCAGCTTCTCTATCTCCGCGACGTTCCCGCTGTCGAGTTTCCTGAAAACAACCAAGTCGTGGCGTATTATCTTTTCAACCAGCTCCATTATGTCCGCTTCGCCTGCGAGCATGTAGGGAAGAGCCTCCGCCATGTATTCCTTCATGAGCGGCGAGTAGGCATGCATTCCGGCGTTGGGCGTTTTCAGCAGTTCCTCGAAAGTCATCGCCTTCAGCTCAATGCCCTTCTTGAAGTACAGGTACTCGCGGAAACTGAGCGGTTTTAGCGCCAGCCGCTTGGTTCTGCGGGCCAGTTCTGGTTGTTCCAGCGCAACTGCCGAGGAGCCGCTTATAACGAGCGAAACTTCGCCCTTCACTTCCTCGAAAAAAGCCTTGAGCGACGAAAAGTCCATCGAGTCCTGGAACTCGTCGAGCATTATGAGCCGGAGCCCCTTTACCTTGTACAGGTACTGGAGCACGTCGTAAAGGTTTTGGCTCTTCAGCGGCGCGTAATCCAGCTGCATGTAGGCGTGTGGTCTCCCGGCAGCCAGCTGGGAAAGAAGCACGGTTTTGCCGGTGCCGCGCAGGCCGGCTATCACCGTAATGTGATTGCAGTTTCCCGCCGCGTCTTCCACCGCCCCGTAGAGGTAGCGCTTGTGCGGGAATTTGCGGGCGTTGTTTTCTACGATGTTCGCCCCGACTGCCAGACTTCGTTCAATCGTGTTTTCGTCCATTCAGGAATAATGGCGCAACTCCTATTTATATGGTGCAGTTCTGCGCTAAAAAAGGCCGTTTTTGGTGCAGTTGTGCACTACCTCTGTGAGTTTTTCGGGCTTTTTTTGGTGCAGGCGGGTATCAATTCGCTGACTGCGTGGGTCGGCTTCCGCTTCCACCCAGGCGACCGTTTACTTCTTTCCGGCCAATCCCTTCGGCAGGACTGTCTTGATGTGGCAGACGTTGTCTGTGGGCGTGTTGAAGACCTTTTCAATAAGGGGCGCGCTTATGCAGGCGTCAACCGGAACCCTGTTTGCGAGCTCGCCGTATGGCAGGGTTGCTATGCCGCCCAGGCTTTGAACGCTGTTGAAGTCGGCCTGTTCTTTGAACTGGGCCCAGTTGCAGCCGCCGAAAGCTGGAATTAGACGGAAGTAGAGCTGGTTTCCGGAGTAAACCATTTCAGCTACGAGCGTGTTGTTGACGCGGCCTTCATAGACGTAGCGGTTTTTGGCGACGTCAAAAGCAATGTACTCGTCCACGCCCGGCTGGCGGATGACGCACAGCGCTATCTGCGGTATCTGCCGTTGCTGTACTGCAGGCTGCGTCGTAGGAGCGGGTGTAGGCGCGATGGTAGCGTCGTTGGCAGCAGGGGTTGGCGCGATGGACGCGTTGGAAGTTGTTCCGGTTCCAAGGCAGCCGAACAACAGAACAGACAAACCGAGTAATACGAGTAAAATCTTCTTCATTCGCTGAATCACCTTTTTTGTTATTCTTTCAAATGGTATAAAAAGGGTCGGTTGGCAGGGAGAGAATCCAGACTGTCCGATTGTTCATTGTTTTTCACTTTTAATGGACTGATTTGTTTACTGCTTCAAAGAGATAGTGGATTCCCTTTTTTTGCTTTTGCCATTTTTCGAGCCGGAAGCCTCTTTCTTCCAGAAACCTCTTGAATTCTTCTAAATCAACCAAGTCGTGGTGCGCTTCTCCTACTATTACTCCCACCGTGCCGATTTTTTCTTTCAAACCGTTTAGTGCGTCTAGTTCGCTTCCCTCTATGTCGAGCTTCAACAAGTCTATTCTCGGTATTTTATTTTCTTCCATGTATCCTTTCAAAGTCAGAACGCTGGTTCTTTCTGTTCTTATTGCGCCCGGTATGTTCTTGATGCTGCTGCTGTTTGGTTCTTTGTGGATGTTTATTGTTGTTTTTCCTTGAAAGTCCGAGACTGCCGCGTGGTTTATTCTGACATTTTTTAGTTGTCGTGTGTTATACTCTAGCAATTCAATGTTTTCTTTGGCGGCTTCAAACGCGTGTATTGTCGAGTCAGGGTAATCTTTTTTGAATTGTCTTATCGTAAAGCCGATGTTCGCGCCGCAGTCGAATATTATCGGGCTTGAAGGCAGTCTTGCTTCGGGCGTGTATGCGCCTTCCTTGACCTCAGTCATTGCGTCGCACATTGCGCCTAGTGAATTAATCTTGAGCATTTCTGTTTTGTTCCCTTCTTTTAGTTCCACGTCTGTTGGGGAGCATCTCCAGCTTCCGTTGCGTATTCTGTTGCAAAACGATTCTACTAGGAAAGGTATGCTTTTGTGAATGGGTGTTACTGAGGTTAATGCAAAGCGTATGACGCGCCCTGCCATCTTCAGTTTCCTCATTAGAACCATGCGTTGTCTTTAGTTGGGCGTCCTTTTTAGTTATTCGTTCTCGACCCTTGGCGCGAGATAATAAGTGAATTTAGCGGAGTCGATTTCGTAGCTTAGCTTGATTGGCGCGTCGCTCTTGAGGTTGATTTCCATTACCGCGTCGTCCGGGCACGCCTTAATCATGTCCTCCATGTACTCGCACGGGAACATCGCGCGGCTCTTCTTGCCTTTCGCTTGCAGCGAGACTACGAAGTCTGCGTCCTTGTTGCTTTCGCTGTGCACGTCGCCTGCGTCTCCTTTTGCCTCCACGTGGAACCCTGAGTCGTCTATGCTCAATATCACGTGCGAGGAAAGCATTGCCGCGTCCCTGAGCATGTCCTTGAAGGCGCCGCCCTTCACCTTCAGCGTAGCGTCGAAGGGCACGTTCGGCTCCTTGGGCATTCCTGCAGAGCTTTCGAGCAGGGGCATCTTGAACAGTCTCTTGTTGAAACCTTCGAAACTTAGGTGGAGCCTTGCCCCTTTCTCGTCGAGCTGCATATCAAGCGACTCATCCGCCCTTGTCCTTGAAAGTATCTTGGAGAAGTCAACAAGGTTGAGGCAGATTCGCGTCTTGTCAGGCGCGTCGATTGACTCCATCGCGCTGGAAGGCATGTTGAAGTCTATCATTGCTATCTGCGACGGGTCCATGGTGCGGAGGTGGAGCCCGGAAGAGGACGCTTCAAAGGTTCCCTCATCTACTAGATTAACAATAGCGTCTATGCACGACTTGAGCGACTTGGCTTGTTTGAAGCGTAATTGCATGCTTTGCATGTGACGGGAAAGGCATATTAAGTTTTTGTTTGTTTGAAGCGCAATTTCCTTTTCTTTGGCGGCAGGCCGCACCTTTCTTTTGGAAAAGAAAGGGGCGACCGCATGTGACAGAAAAAGCATATTAAGGTTGCGCTTGTCTGAGCGTTGTGTTTGCAGACTTTTTGTGCCTAGACGATGTTTTCGAGTATCCCGTGGGCTTTCCTAACAGCTGCGCGAGCCGCTGTTAATCGTGGTAGTTTGAATCTTCCAGGGTTCAGGTGACCGTCTATTTCCATTACCTGCCTTTTTGCGTTGGCAGCAGCTTCTTTCACTTCGACCAGTCTTTTGTAAGTGTCTTCCCCGTACTTTTGATGTCTTTCGGCCTGCATCATCGCTTCCAAGAGGTCGCGTTTGCGCAGTTCTGCCGCTTTTTTGGCTTCTTCTGCCCTTATTCTGTGCTCATCTGCTGCTTTTTCGGCTTCTTTCAAGCATTGTTCAAATTCCTTGACTTGCCGGTCGTGTTCTTTTTTCATTGTTTGCACTAGCTTTTCCAAATCGTTGGCGGCGCCGCTTCTTTCCCTCTTTTCTTCACTACGGCGGAGAACTGTTTTGCTGCAGAAAGAACCCTAATGCTGTAGGACGGAGTCGCACCCCGCAGGAGCGGCTATCTGCATGAACATGAAGAGCTTTATGTAGCCGAGATAGGGGATGCGCAATAGGACCGTTCCCTTGAGAGGCAGTTCGCTTTCCCACTTCCACCCGCGGGTGGTGAGGCCGCCTATGAACGGCAGTCCGGCTATGACGCGCTGGTCTTCCTGGAGCCTTATGAGTTTGAAGCCGAGCTGTTGGTCGAGGAAGTTGTTGTTGTCCCCTCGGGTGAGGAGGTATGCGCCGTCGGCAGCTTCGAGAAGGGCGTAGGCGCGGTGTATTATCTGGCCAGCTTCAGTTCGCGAGTCGAACACAACTATGCTGTTGCTCTTGTTGAGCTCGAGAACTTGGCCGCCTATCTCTATGTTTTTAAGGCAGAGTTCCTGTTCCGTCCGCCCGGAATACTTGCGGTCGCACACTCCTATTTTCGGGTTGAAAAGCGGCGTCCCGCTGACTGTAGGCTGCATTATGGTGCCTACGGCGTTGCCGAGTTCGTCGCGTATGCCGTATGTTTCGTAATCCGCGTTTTCGAGGCTTTTGTTTAGTTTAACTGTGGGCGCGCTGAAGAAGTAGCCTCCGAGGAGTATCATGTCCCCCCGCTCGTAGTCCGGCAGCATGCTGCAAGAGGTTATTATGTTGAGCGGCACGGCGCTGTTGAAGAGGAAGGTGAGTGCGGCCCAGAGCAAGAGCGCGGAACCGAGGTTGTGGGCCATGTCCTTGAGCCAGTTCTTCGATTCCTTGGTTTCGAAATAGACTGCCGCGATGACGCAGGCTATGGTGGTCAGGGCGAAAATAACGTGCTGCGTCAGGCCGAAGAGTACGACGCTTGCTATTACGGCTCCGAGTGCGATGTTACTGTTTGCGGAGCTTTTCTTCGAACGCATGGGTTTCGTCTTCCAAAGAGCTTATGGCGCTGTTTATCTCCTTCTTCAGGTTCTTGCCCTTCACTGTTACGACCGGGTTCCTTTTGGTCGGGTGGTCGTATAATGCGGAAGCGAAGGTGATGTCCTTGCTCTCGAGGAGTTTCTCAACCAGCGCGTTCGCGTAGCCTTGGTCGAATCTTTCCAACAGCATCTTGATTGAGCCCCTTTCTTCTTCCAAAATCTTCATTTGAATCACACTCTCTTTGTTTGTGGCAAGTGTTGTCCGCGCCGCCTTTCATTGCATGGCTGCCTGTGCGACCCTTGAAGTCTGCGTTTGCGCCCACTTGCGGCGTTCAATTCTCTTGCATGACGGGCAGTTCCCGTTTTCGAGTTCGGTCCTGCAGCCTGAACAGAAAGCGCGCACCACTCCTAGGTGCGGAGCTGCCATGGTGAGGTATATGCCTAACGGCTTTATTTCCTTCACTTCGGCCTTGACGTAGTCCCCGATGCGGATGGCGTCCCTGAAGTTTTCCGTGTACTTCCTCTGAACTTCCCCTATGCGTATGTATGAGTAGGTGGAGCGTGCAGCTCGGCGTTCTGCGGGCTGGAACTGTAAAAGAGCGATTTGGTCGTAGATGTCCTTGACTTTGGCGTAAACGAGGTCTCCCTGCTTCAGCGGCTTGACAGCCATCCTGCTTTCCAGCTCGGCCTTGTTCTTCTCGTTTTTGTCTTCGCCGACGACGCTGGCGTAAACGTATCCGCCTTCCTCGAACGTGCCTTTGCCTGTCTCGAATTCTTCCGCTGCCCCGAATAGGTGGCCGGGCATGACTACCATTAATATCGACCTTTTTGTTGTTGTTTCCTACGTGTTTTGTTCCCTGAGAGCCATGAGGTTCTTCATGAGCTCGTCAGCTGCCTCGACGTTCTTCCTGAGCGCTTCCGGAGCCTTCTTGGATGTGACTGTCTCGACTTTTTCCGCCTCCTTCTTTGCTTGCTCGTGCTTTTCCATTATTTGCGCGAGTTTTTCCGGCGGGTGCGAGCCGTGGACATCGTCCAGTATGGACTCCATTTCGCCCGAGATGTGCTGGACCACGCTTTTCACCATGAGCGAGGAGTCGATTTTTTCCCCTGATTCCATCGAATCCTTGAGTATGGAGATAAGCTCGTTCAGTCCCATCAGGCGGCCTTCGATATAGGCTTCTTTAGGGGTTTTAGAACTCGGTTCCATGTGTTGCTTTTGTGCAGGGTCGTTTAAAAAGCTTGTTTTGTGCAACTTCTTTGTTTTAAACCTGTTTTCCTAGAATTAAAGCATGAGGAAACGGAAATGTACGTGTGGCAGTGTGCTTCGAAAGGTTTCGGGCATGCGCGAGCGCACGCCTTACTCTGCCTATGAATGCGTCAAGTGCGGAGAGGAACTGATGGACCTGGCGCAGGCTAAAGAATATATGGTTAAAGTCAAGGGTCAAGAAAACTGGGAAACTCATTCAAAAAAGACGGGTTCCGGATAGTGCCGATGACTTGTTGAAGGGCTCTGTTGAAAGTCTCGCAAGACCGGACGGCTTCGGATCCAGCTTTTGGCGGTTCTGCCGAAAGGCCAAAGCAAAAAAGCAGCTCGAAAAAAGACAGCCAGCGGACTTTTTTAACAGAGCCAACTCATACAAATGAATAAGTACCTCCCGCGGAAAAATCACATAATGACTACGCGGTTGGAACGATTACTGACGGGACGAGTCGGTAGGGTTGTATTGCACATCGGACCAGGAGGCGGCTATCCGGGAACGCCCAGCGGAATAGACATCCTTCCACGCGAACTGCACATCTGTTTTGAGAGCAACCCCTGCAAGGATACCGAATTCAAAAAATTGCGCAGGATTTCTACGAAAGGGAAACCCATACTCAACGTCTTTAGTTTCCCGCGAGTCTTCCAGGAAATGGCGCTCCCCGCAGCCTTTGCCAATGAAATACACCTCCTTAGCGCGCCGTACCCACTGAAGCTGAGCGACGTCAAACTCCAGCCTTCGGGACCAACGCAGAGCGTTTCACTCCTTCAAAAGGTCTGGGAAGCACTGAAGCCAGACGGTGTTGCCTACATTGCGCACACGCTCACGCCCAACGTCTTCCCGAAAAAAAAGCTTGAACGTCTTGCAAAACAAATTGGATTCAGCGTAGAGTTTCTCGCCGAAGACCGGCGGAAGGATCCGCTGGAAACGCCGCTGGTGACGCCGAGGGAACTCGGTTTGTTTGCAGTACATGTGGGAAAGAGTTACGGTGAATGGGCGCATAGGTGGTACAACCTTGAGCATGGCTATTTCCTGGCTAAACTAACAAAAAAAGCGGGATGACTGCAGTCCCACCGTTGTAGTTCCCCGATTTGTTTATTGACGCCTCTGAGGTTTTGAAACCCTTACGTTCGTTTTTTTCTTAAAAGGTTTTTCCACAATTGGCTCGTTATGGTTAAAAAACAAGAACGTCGTGGGTGGGCGGGAAGCAGAGCCGTTGGTGCCGCTCCTCAATAAAGATGCCAAATTCTACAGGCTCTGTTGAAAATGTAGTCTTATAACTTTGAGAATGGTTCAGGATTTGTCCGCCGATGAAAGCAGTAAGGAAGTTTTCCTTAACCGTGCCTGTTTCGTGAAGCATTCTCGCAAGTTTTTTAACCATTTTTTACCACCTTTTTTCATGCGGCTTTTTTCTTTTTCCCTGGCTGCTTTTCCGGGGCGTTGTCGAGTATTTCCTTCTGCTTGTTGAGGTAGGCGTCTAAAAGTTCTTTGGCTATGTCCTCGGCGTCCACTTTCTTGCCGCGTTTGCCGAGCTCGCCTGCAAGGACGGTGGCTAGATGGGTAAGCTCGATTGGGAAGAGTATCTTGTTGCTTTTTCCGTCCGCTATGCGCTTGAGCGCGTCCAAGTAGAGGTATGCCAAAGTTTTTTGGTCGATTTCCTTTGTTGCCTCGTTGACTATGCGTATTGCTTCCTTCCGCGCAGTAGCTTCAGTTGCGATTTTTTCCTTGTGCTCTATTGCCTCCTGTTTCTTCCTGAAAGCGGCCTCCAAAGCAGGCGGCAGCTCGATGTTTATTATTTCGACGTTCAACGCCTTCATTCCCCAGTCGTCCTCCACCTGCTTCAGTTGGTTGTAGAGGTGCTTGTTCAGTTCTTCGGTTTTTTCCAGCACTTCCTGAAGCGGCAGTTTGCCTATCTGGGTCCGGAGTTCGCCGTGGAGCGTGCTCGATACAGCGCTCTTTATGTTCTGCACTTCTATTACCGACTTTTTCGCGTCTATGATTCTGATGTACGCGACCGCGTCTATCTTGAGCTTGATGTCCTCCTTTGTGATGACTTCCTGCGGTTCGATGTCCAGCACTTGGGTTCTGGTGTCAACTCTTTCGACGGAGTGCATTGCGGGAAAGATGACGTGCCAGCCCGGCGGAAGGACTTTGTCGAACTTGCCGAAGGCGAACATTACCCCGCGCTCGTATTCCTTGATTTCCTGCACGCGCGGCGAGAGGAAGGCGATTATTACGATCAAAAGGAGGGTGAAAATGGCCACTGCCACGCCGACTTTGAGAACTGTAATCATGGCGTAGGGTATCAAAAGCACAAGCGCCAGTAGGCCGAGGAAGATTATGGGCTCCCGTTTTGACATGTTTATATCCGTGAATACCGAACCTTTTTATGCTTGCTAAACCCCCTATTTTGCCTGTATATGAGAGCTATTATTCTTGCTGGCGGGTATGGTTCGCGCTTGGCGCCGCTTACCCTGCGTTTGCCGAAGTCCTTGGTGCCTGTTGCCGGAGAAAGCGTACTCGCGCATCTTCTGAAGATGACTGCCGACACACATGTTTCGAGCGTGGTGATATCGCTGAACAACAACCAGAAACTGATAGAGCAGACTTTTGGAGCAAATGCTTTCGGTATTCCCCTAACCTACCACTACGAGGAGTCGCGCAGCGATGCGGACAAGCCAGGCGCAATAGGCGCTTTGGCAGGCTTGGTCGGAGCGCTTGGAGCCGAAGAATCCTTTGTTCTAGGTGCGGACAATGCCGTCTATGGTTTGGACTTGAGGAAAATGTCGGAGTTCCACCACAGCCGGAAAGCCAAGGCCACTCTCGCGTTTTACGAGCTCGACAACCCGCGCTTGGTGGAGCTTTACGGCATAGCCAAGCTCGAGAAGGACGGCCGTGTTGGGGCGTTTCAGGAAAAACCAAAGGCTTCCGAGGCGTTTTCCAACCTGGCGTCTACTGCAGTTTACCTTTTGTCTCCCGAGTTCCTCGAGGCCGACCTTCCGGGTTACGTCAAAGCAGGGCATTCGCGCGACAGGCTCGGCGACTTATGGAACCATTTCGTCGGCAAAATACCGTTGTACGGTTTTCCTTTCCACGGCTTGTGGGGCGACGCCAACTCTTCCGAAAGTTATGTTCACTTGAACAGGAGGGTGATGGAGTATCTGAAGAGCGGCTCGGTCAAAAGCGCGGTGCCGAAGGAAGCGGTCGTGGAAAAGCACGTGTTGTCCGGCAAGAACTGTTCCTTTGGTCCGGGCTCGCTTGTTTCTTCTTATTCCTGCCTTGGCGACAACTGTCACTTGGGAGGGAAGGCGAAGGTAATGTCGAGCATTCTGTTCGACAACGTCAGGGTGGGCGAAGGTTCCAAGGTGGACGAGTCAATTCTTGACAGCAAAGTGGTAGTTGGAAAGAATTGTTTGGTTGAAAAGTTTTCCATTCTAGGCGAGGGAGTTGTTTTGGGCGACAACGTGCGTGTTTTGAGCGGGGCGCGGGTTTGGCCTTTCAAGAAAATCCGCAGCGGCGAAGTGGTGGAAGGCGTATTGTCATGAGTTTGAAAAATGTTTTCGCGGGGCGGTTCGCGCGTGCGGGCATGGTTTTGTCTGCGTGGATGTCGGGGCGGCTTAATGAGTTTGAGGCGTGTTTTCTTGGGGCGGTTCGCGCGTGCGGGCATGGTTTTGTCTGCAAGGATGTTGGAGGCGCGGCTGCATCATGAGCTTGGAGGGAATATTCCGCGAGTACGACGTCCGCGGTTTCGTCGGAGCGGAACTGAACGAGGAAGTTTACTGCAAGTTGGGCCGCGCTTTCGCTGCTTACGTTGAGGGGCGTGCAAAGGCGAAACCTTCGTGCGTTGTTGGCCGCGACAACAGGCCCTCTTCCGAGGCTTACGCCAAGGCTTTCATCGAGGGTTTTGCAGACGGAGGAGGCGAGGTCATAGATGTCGGCTTAGCCACCACTCCCGCGGCGTATTTCGCGAACAATTTCTTCAAGACCAAGGCTGGCGCTGCCATAACCGCTTCGCACAACCCGCCTGAGTACAACGGGGCCAAGTTCGTTTTCGGCGGAAGGAGCGCGGGCGGAGCGGAAGTGCAGAAAGTCAAAAAATTGTTTTTTTCCGAACTGCCGAAAAAAGCGGGCGGCAAAGTCACGAAGCAAGATTTCACGAAAGCTTATTTCGCGGATTTGGCGAAGAACTCGCGAGTAAGGAAGCTGAAGGTGGTGGTGGACTGTGGCAACGGAGCGGCTTCGGCTTTCGCACCCGCTTTCCTGGAGTCGCTTGGCTGCGAAGTTGTTCCTTTGCATTGCGATTCTTCGAAGCCTTTTTCAGTCCATTTGCCGGACCCGGTTGACCCGGAAAACTACGGCGAGCTTGTAGCTGCTGTACGGCAAAGCAATGCCGATTTGGGTTTGATGTTCGACGGCGACGGCGACCGCTTGGGCGCTGTTGATGAAAGCGGCAGGATCGTGTGGCCGGACCAGCTGCTGATTTTGTTTGCGAGGAAGCTGTTAGCTGAAAAACCAGCGAGCAAGGTGATAGTGGAAATCAAGTGCTCGCAGGCGGTTTTCGACGACGTCCGCGCCCGCGGCGGCAAGCCTGTTCTTTCTCCAACTGGCAGGACCCGCGTGGAAGAAATCATGGCGTCCGAAAAAGCGCCCTTGGCGGGCGAGATGTCGGGCCACTTCTTTTTCGCGCCCTCCTGGCTGTCCGACGCTTTCTTCGCCTCGAGGAAACTGTTGGAAATCGTTTCTGAGGTTCCACTTTCCGAAGCTCTTGAAGGCGCGCCGAAATACTTCTCCTCGCAGGAGTACCGAGTTGCCGTAGAGGAGGAAAAGAAGTTCTGGATAGTCGAGTCTCTGTCGAAGGAATTCCCGGAAAACGAGGTCGTGACTATGGATGGCGTGAAGGTTCTGTTCGCGGACGGGTGGGGCTTGGTGCGCGCGTCTCAGAACGAGCCTAAACTAAGCATCCGTTTCGAGGGCAGAACAAAGGAAACGTTGGCGCGCATCCAAAAATTGTTCAGGTCGAAGCTGGAAGCGAAAGGCGTGAAGGTGCCTTTTTAGAGGAAGAGCATAGCCAGCCCGACCAGCACGAAAACAATCACAGACGCTTTTCTCACCACGGTCCTGTCGAATTTTTCCCCGAGCTTTTTTCCGAGGAAGACCGCGCCCGCAGTCAGGAGTGCCAAAGCTGCGAAGGCGCCGACGAACACGCCGTACGCGTCTGAAGTGGAAGCGAGGACTAAGTTCGCGAGCTGGGTTTTGTCGCCCAACTCCATGAGGAAAATCAGGACGAACGACGAAATAAGCGCGCTTTTTCCGGTCTTGATTTTTTCCTCCTTTTCCCCCTTTGAAAGCCAGGTGTAGGCGCCGAAGCCGATGAACGCGAGCGAAGCAATTGTCTTGAGCGTGTTTTGCCCGACGAAACCGGAAATCGCGTTTCCTACAAGAACCGCCAAGAGCGTTGCGAACCCCAACGCCGCAACAGCCCCGGACAGCACGCGCCAGCGCTGCCTGTTTTTGGCGCTTAGCGCGAGCACTGCCAGCTGGGTCTTGTCCCCAAGCTCCGCGAGGAAGTTCACGGCGAACGCAGTAAAAAGTTCTGAAATCATTTCTTAGCCTTTCTTACAGACGAAATCGCTTCTTCAACCAACTTTTCTATATCTTCTTCAGTAGTGTAGCCGTTTGCCTTCAGTTTTTTCTCGCTTTCCACAACCAGTCTTTCAAGTTTTTTGAGGTTTACTTTGTTTTTCATATTTCTAGTAGGCGCGTTCATCTTTAAAAACAACCCTCGTCATAATTTTTCTCCAAGGCGCTTCGTCTCCGAAGGAAGGGGGCGAGGCCAACGGAGCTTTCCGATGGTCGCTTGCCGACCATCGGTTCCAACTGCTCTGGCCAGGGGGAAACTACGTTTCCCCCGGGGCTTACGCCGAGGTAGCTGCAGGGTCATCTTTTCTTTCTTTTGTGAAAAGAAAGATGCGTACAAAAGCAAAAGCTTTTGTAGCACCTCGCAAAACTTCGTTTTGCGTTGAAAGCTGGCCTGTCCAAAAGAAAGAAAATCTCTCGGCTTACAATCAAATATGAAAAGCAGTCAAAGGCTTCATTTTCGAAGAATGGAAATGAAGTCGACTAATGGGTTATCCCTTTCCGTAGGGAGGGGGGTGAATCCAAGGGTTTCGGGGGAACCGTAGCGCAAGCGAAGGTGCCCCCAAGACGCTTGCCGAGGTAGCTCAGCCTGGTTAGAGCGCTAGACTCATACGGGAAAAAACTCAAAACGCTCTCTGGGTAATCTAGAGGTCGGGGGTTCAACGCCCGCTTTTTCTTTCTTTGGAAAGGAAAGAAAAATCAGGCGCGCAAAAAGAAAGAAACGCGCCGTTGGTGAAACTCTCCCCCTCGGCATTTTTTCTTTTTCTTGTTGTTCTCGCGTCTATTTCGAGCGGCGGGGCGCGCGTGGCGAGCGAGTACCAACGCATGGGTTGTGGAAGTCCTTAGTTTTGTGATGGCTTCATTGTGGTGCTGGCGAAGGAGTATTGCAGCATGCGGCTCGTGGAAGAGCGGAGTTTTTTAATGCGGCCGGCGTTCGTAGTAATGGGTGGTTTACATGAAGAAGAAGGCTTTCGAGATAATGGATTTGGCCCTTGGGCTTTTGGCGCTCGTCTTGGGTGTCGGCTTCATCCTGCAGGGGTTCGGCATCGGGTTCGTTTCTACCGTAACGGCCCAATTGACCTCGGGCGCGCTTGGGGTTCTCGTTGGGATAGTTTTCCTGCTTTACTCGCTGAGGTTCTTCAACGTGATACGCTGACAGCTCGGGTTCCGGGCCAGGGCTTTACTAGCTTGTTCTTCAACGTAATACGTTGACGGTGCGTTTTCCTCAAGCAGGTCTTCGGTCCGTTCGGTTTTTCGGCGTAGTGCGCTGAGCCGGAACGTTGCATTTTTAATTTCCCTTCCCCTTTCCTTTTCCATGGGATTTCTGGACATCGTCAAGGCCGCGTTGAAGTATTTTTTTCTCCTTCTTTTTTCGTTCATCCTCATAATCGACCTTTTCGCGTTGCTTATCCTTTTCAGCGCCCAAAACGTCGTTCTAAACGCGGACTTTTACAAGGCAACTCTTGAAAAGTCTGATGCCTACGGCCGAGCCTACGCTTACATTGATGGTGAAATTAAGAAGTCGCCTCTTGCCATGCTTGCCTCGGAGACGAAGGCGGAGGATATTATTCCCCGCCAATGGCTGAAAGCGCAGGTGAACAACCTGATAGACCACGGGCTTGCTTACGTCAAAGGCCAGGAGCTTTACCTCAACCTAACAGTCTACACTGCCGAGCCGAAACAGAAAGCCATGGCGGTAGTTCAGTCGAAGGCGGACAAGCTTTTCGGTGCCGACATTTCAGGTGCCCCTTCCAACTTTTCCAAAGAGCAAATGCTGCCCATGCTGAAGGCGAAAGTTGACGAGCAGGTGCCCGACTCCCTGAATTTGGCGGATAAGTTTGGAGGAGCTGGTTTTCTTGAGCCTGTCCGGCAAGGGGTTTCCATCCTGTATCTCGCGTTGGCCGTACTGGCTGCCTCGGCAGTTGCCCTTATGTTCTTTATCGCGTTGCTTGCCGGGAAAGTCAAGTCTATAATGCGCTGGGTCGGTTTTCCGCTGTTGGTTTCCGGTTCGCTTTGCTTCCTCGCGCTCATCCTCGCAAAAGGCCAGCTGGCCGGGCTGTTGGCCGGTTTCCAAGGCCCCGAGGGTGCGATTATTGCCCCTATTGCCGCTGATGTTTTCGCCGCGTTGGAGTCGTCCGTGACTTTGCATGCGGGCATAGTTCTCTTGCTTGGCCTTGTGCTTTTGGTCGGGTCGTTTTTCGTGAAAAAACAGGACTCGGCAAAGGCAGATGTCAAGGCGGAGGAAAAGGTCGAAGGCAAGGAAGAGGAAAGCGCTGAAGTGTCTGAAAGCAAGGTCGAAGCCAAGGCAAAGACAGCTGAAGGCAAGCAGAAGGAGAAGGCGGCGAAAGGCAAGGGGAAGAAAAAGGAAGGCGCCGAGGAAGAAGACGAAGGGGCGGATGGGAAGTAGGTTTAGGCTTTTTCGCTAGTCTCTCAGCGCTTCCCACAGTATCTCTTCCTTGGAGTTGATCTGGAACCCCGCATCGCTGATTTCGACTGGATGCACCCGCTTGTCGTGGTTGGTGCCGCGCATCTTGCGCACGAACATCGAACGGTGTGGGGGAGTGTAGAGGAGCTGTATCACCCCGTCGGTAAGGAATTCCTCCACCCCGAACCGGGAGATGGAGTTTTTTCCTCCTGTTGTCTCGCACGTGAGTATGGTGGTGCAGTCGAGCTTGCGCAAGGCCTCGATAAGTGCGTAGATGGCGTACCTGATTTTTCCGACGTCGTCCATCCAAAAAGAGAAAGCGGTGATGGAGTCTATCACCATGCGCTTAGCTGAAAGCTGTTTCGCCTTGTCTATTATGCGCTGTATCTGGTCATTTGTGTTCTCCTTGAAGTCGAGCGACGGCTCGAACTTGTATATTTTCAGCTTGTTGTTCTTCTCCAATGGAAGGAGGTCCCATTTGAATCGCTGCATGTTCCACCAGAGGTTGTGCGGGCCTTCCTCGAGGGTTATGTAAACCCCTGTTTCGTCGTGTTCCCTTGCGCCGTTGTAGAGGTACTCGAGGCAGAATATGCTCTTGCCGCAACCCGCTCCGCCGCTCAGGAGTATGGAGGAGCTTTCGGGAAAACCTCCTTCAATCAGTTCATCCAGACCCGGCACTCCAGTTGGAACTCGTTTCATGGAATAAGAGAAGGCTTCGGCCTATAAAGGCGTTTTGTTGGTTTACATTGTTTACTGCACGCAAAGATATATTATCGACGCCTAATTGTTTTGTGGTTAGGGATTGTCAATAAATTAATATACCAGTTATTCATTAAGGGTATATGGCGAAAAATGCAATTCAACAACGATACAATCTCTTGAAATCAACCTTCAATGAACGAACCCTTCGCCTTTT
>JACROM010000119.1 GCA_016214445.1 Microcaldota archaeon | reverse complement strand
TTGATGCGAAATCCTTCCACTTCTTCCGCTCAAGTTGTTCGAATTCTTTCGCGAGGGCCCTCAGGCCGGAGGAGTCGCCGTGCGAGTAGGAGAAACAGAGCTGGGCGCACGCGCGTTTTATGGACAGGGAAGGAATGCGGGAGGAAAAGGAAGTGAGGGCGGCGTGGACGGTCTTGCCAGCTGCAACGTCGCCCACCACCCGCCGAAATTGAGGCCCGAGTTCAGTGAAGCCGGAAGAGCACGATGAAAGGGTTTTCTCGAATGACTGGAAACTCGAAGTGAAAGAGCACAATAGAAGGAAAAGCGGCAGCTCTTCTTCCATGCGTTCGGTTTTCTTGGCCTCGAAAAAAGACGTCATTCGACCACCACCAGTTTCGCGAGTTTTTCCTCGAATTCACTGCAGAACTGCTGCTTGGGAAGCGAAAGCTTGCGGAAGAACTTTGTATGGAAGAATTTTTTCGAGAACCCGCCTTCCACGAAAACAGGCACAACATCCGTTCCGTCGACAACGACGCACTCTTCTACCCTTCTTTTGCAGGAAGAACGCCTAGCTACAACAACTACGTCCAAGGCCGCCAGGTCTTCGCGTCTTACTCCGAGCGAAGTGAGCCTCGTCAACGCTTCAGTTGAAGAGTCGGCGTGGAAAGTGGCGTAAGCGCCTTTCGCGTGCCCTGACAGTAGAACGTCGAACAACGCCTTGGTTTCCTTGTCCGTTCTCGCTTCCCCTAGCACAACGCGGTCGGGCCGCATGCGGAGCGAGTCCCAGACGAGTTCTTCAAGCGAGGCTGCCTGGCTTTCCACCAAACGTACCTGGTGCTCATGCGGCCACTGGAGCTCAGGAGACTCCTCTATTACTATTATCCTTTCCGACGGGGGAACGAATTCGGCCAATGCGTTAAGGAGCGTGGTTTTGCCGGAGGCGGTGTTGCCTGCTATAAGCACGGACGCGTCCGATTCGAGCGCCATCCAAAGGAACGCTGCCTGTTCGGGCAAAATGAAACCTGATGACACGAGTTCCGCGACCGTGAACCTCGACCGCCTGAATTTCCTCAGCGTCATGGCAAAACCGTTCTTTGTCACCGGGGCCGTGCACGCGTGAAGCCGGGAGCCGTCTTCCAGAACGGCGTTGAGCCGCGGCTGCTGGTAAGTCAAACGTCTTCCGAGCGAGCGGCTCATCTTGTTCGCCACGCTCACGGCGAACTCCATGTCCTCTATCACCACGTTGGTCTTCAGCCACCCTTTCTGCCGGTGGCAGACGAAAACCGGCGAGCCGAGCCCTATGACCGCTATCTCCTCGAGGTTGTCGTCCTCCAGAAGGTGCGAAAACACGCCGTAACCTTCGAGGTGGAGCTTGGCAAGGGAAACAAGCCGTTCAGCGGACTGCTCGTTGTAGCGTATGTTCTGCCTGAGGCACAGTTCCTGCAAGAGAGAGTGGAGGTTTTGGTCTGCTGCCTGTTCGGACGGCGCGTAGTTCTGCAGCAGCATGCCGAACAGCAATTGCTGTTTCTCGGTCAGGCCCGCGTCGTACGGTACGTTGTATTCCGCGTTTTCAAGGAGCTTCCAGCCAAGCGTCATCCAAATCCACCCCTAGACGTTGGCCTTCCTTTACGTTGGAAGCGAAGCCGGGCTCCGCTTCTATCAGGTATCTTGCTTCCGACTTCGGCTCCAACCACGGTTGCGAGGACCTCACTTCGAACTTGTCAACAACCTTGAATTCCTCGTCCAAGAACACCGCGTCAAAATCCGGGCAGAAAAAAGAGTGTATGCCGTGCTTGGCTGAACAGGCGAAAACGAACACTAACGGTTCCCTCACTTTCGAGGAAAACATAAGGCCCCAGCCCTTGTCGAAAAACGACGTCAACACCCTGCATTTGCGGCGCATCTTGGTCTCACAGAAAAAGCGTTCCTCTTCTATTAGGACAGCGGTAGAATTAAAAGCTAACGCAGGCTATTTTCTGCATGGCTCAGCCGCTTTCCCTCGCGTTAATACCCGACGGAAACCGAAGGTACGCCCAGAAAAACAAGCTCACCCTGCCGCAGGCGTACGCCAAGGGATTCGAGAAAATCGACCAGCTTCTGGAATGGATAAAGCCCACTGAAATCAGGACTACCACGCTTTGGGCGCTTTCGCTCGAGAACCTGCGGGAACGCGGAAAAGTCGAAGTGCAGGCGCTTTTCCTGCTGATGAGGAACCAGCTGGAACGCGCGGTGAAAGAATCGGGAAATCTGCCGTGCATCCGCTTCATAGGCAGGACACAGCTGCTTCCCACGAGCATAACAGAAAGGATAACCGAACTGGAACGGGAAACATCTGGCAACGAGCGGCGGTTGAACATCGCCTTGGCTTATTCAGGCCGCGAGGAACTCGTGCGAGCCGCCAGGCAGGCTGCCGAAGCGAAGGAGCGCGGCGAAATAACGGAAATAAGCGAGGAAACCTTCCAGCGCTTCCTGTACCAGCCCGAACCAGTTGACTTGCTCATACGCACAGGAGGCGTTCAGCGGACTTCGGGATTCATGCCGTGGCAGAACGCCTACGCGGAAAACTATTTCTCCGAAAAGCTCTGGCCCGAGTTCGAGAAGGAAGACTTCGCCAAGGCGTTGGACTTCTACGGGAGCACCGAGAGGAGATTCGGCAAGTAGATGGCCGCCCCGGGTGAAACGCGGTTTTCCCCTAGCGCGAACGAAGCTTTGCGATGGTCGCTTGACGACCATCGCTTCCAACCGCTCGCCTCGCCCCCTTCTTACGACTCCATGGAAAGGAGATTCGGCAAGTAGATAAACCAATAAAAAATATAGTCTATTCACATGGCAGACCGAGTCGAGATACCGCACATCGTACTTATAGCGCACGACACGGATTACCCAGGATACCCGGGCGAAAAAAAGCTCGGCAGGCGGTACGACATAACGCTGCACGAAATCACAAGCGACCCCGACAGCCACGTGACAATAGGAAGAAACAGGTCTGGCGGAAAAAGGGAAAACAAGAGGCACGTTCCGGCACTTGAAGGAATTTCAAGCAAACACTACGATGTCATAGTGAACGCAAAAGGAAAGCTGAGATTGCTTACACATAAAGACACCATCACGCCGACTTACGTGAATGGAACGGAAAAGGTGGAAAAAGAAACAAAACACACGCTCGCATTGAATGAAGGCGACACCGTCCACTGCGCCCTAAAGAGAAGAAGAAACCCTAATTACCTGTTCATACACGTGCTGGACTCAAAACAACGTGCTGAACTCTGGCAAACGAGAGACCTCGGGACAAAGAAGCCTACAGGAAAGCAGCTCGAAGGGTTAGGGTTTGTTAAATAATAAACTAATCAATTCGAGTTTGGCTTAATTGCGTAGTTCCATTCGCCGTGAAACTCGCTTGGTACCAGTTTGACCTTCGCGTATTCTTCATCCGAGATTTTCTTTCCCGTCGGATACTTGTT
>JACROM010000073.1 GCA_016214445.1 Microcaldota archaeon | reverse complement strand
AGATAAAAACAAAAAAATTAAGCCTGCAGACTACTTGCACCAAAACCTGAAAGAGCACGTCCGCTCGATGTTCAAGAAATTCAATGCAAACCGGCAACAAAAAGCGACAAGCCCATACAGGCTCCTAAACAGGTACATCGAAACAGGAACAGCAAAGGCTCAAGGAAAACGAGGCAGGCCGAGAAAGGAAAAAGTTCAAGCGAAAGAAGATGCAAAGCAAAGCAGCGAAGAAATAACAATAACTGAAAAAAGAACAGCAAAGCAGGCAGGCGAAGACGCACAAAGGGAATTCATCGAAATGGTTAAGCTAACGTTGAACGGACAAGAGCGGAAACTTTTTGAAAATATTGGGAAGGGAGAAAGAACCATACTCGTAGCCCTTGGAATCCAGAACCGACTCCCGGAAGTTCAGAAACTAATACTCGAAAGGACGCGCGAAAGCCTCAAAAGAAAAATCGAAGAAGCAAAAAGAAACGCGCAAAAGTGATTGGCCAAGAAAACTTGGACGAACCCATGTTTTCGGAATAACAGGAGTCTGGGGGATTTTAGGAAAAAACTTCAACCACTACGAATCAGCTTCTTTCCAAAACTCAAGAGCTTGTCGCGCTTGCGGCTGATTGGCAAGGAGTATTCGCGGTATTTTACGAGGCCGCCGCCCCACTTCGCCTTGAACCTGAAAATGCCCTGCTCTTTCTTCGCCTGTTGGTCGAATGGCTTGGGCGAAACGCCGCTCAAATCAAAAAATCGGTGGCCCTGCGCGGAAGCCCACTCAATGATGTGCCACTTGATTGCGTCGGAGGCGTAAATCTTCCGCTGGATTGCCTCGCTCGAAGTGCCAGCTCCCCACTCGTGCAGGTAGCCGTTGAAATAGGAAACCCCGAGGCCGGCAAGAAGGCGCGACCCCTCGAAAGCGCCGAAAACAGTGTAATACCCGCGCGGGTGCAGGTACTGGGAAACGCCAAGGATGTCAGAGGAAGAATAAGGCGGGATTCCAGCGCGTTTCCGGCTGTCGTTTATCACGTCAACATATTGCGTGAATTCCTCAGGTTCGCTCAATTCGCGGATTTCCACCTGTTCCAAAGTGCGGTTGACGAGTTTTTTTGCTGCCTTGTCCAGGCAACCGAGGAAACAATTGCCTCATAGGCGTGCCCGTCCAACGCAACCGGGCCGCACGTCCAGTTCAAGACGTGAAAGTGCGACTCAACCAGGCGAAGCAAAGGCTTCAGGTTGTTGGGCGCTCCGGCCAAGGCGGATGTCTCGAAAAACAACAACTCCCCCCTGCGTTCGTCGTCGCTCTCGGCAACCGCGTAATGGGTCTTGCGCAAACCGTGCTCGTGAAGGTAGTTCGCGTACTCCGCTGTCTGGTGGACGTTGCCAGCAGGGCTCTTAAGGAGAAAATCGTCCCAGCCTTCAGGGGCCTGCTCGCTCAATTTGACTTCCATGATGCAATCATTTCCTCGTAAAGCTTTTTCCTCTCGATTCCTTTTCTTCCAGCTACTTCATTGGCTCAAACAATTCCTCGCAAAAACTTTTTTCCGTTCCCTTCTTCCTTCCGTTTCCTTTCATCAGATTCCACAATGCAACCAATTCCACGCAAAACCGTTTCCCTCTACCTTCCTTTTCCTTCCATTCACTTCCACGACGCGATCAGCTCTTCATACAGCTTCCTTTCCTTTTCTTCCATCTTCCTGCCTTCGATTTCCGCGAACTTCTTTTTCCCCTTGGAAAACATTTCCTTCCGCAGGTTGTCGTCGGACAAAACCTTTTTGATTGCGTCAGCGAAAGCACGCGGAGTGTTGTCCAAAACCATCCCGACCTCGCCCGCTATTTCCGGGTTCGGGTCAAGCTCCGGACGGGCCACAAGAACCGGAAGGCCAGCAGCCATCGCCTCGATTACAGGAATTGCAACTCCTCCGTACTTTATTGGCAACGCGAAAACTTGGCAAGACTTGTAGTAAGAAGGAATGTCCTTGTTCGGCACGCCTTTCTCGAAAAACACGCGGTTCAAAACACCCAACTCCTTCGCCAAACCAACCAAGTAATCGTACTGCGGCCCGTTGCCGATAATCAGCGCGTTTACGTTATCCAGCAACGCAATCGCCTGTATCAGGCATTCCTGGTTTTTTTCCGGAATCAAGCGGCCGACGCATATGGCCGTCGGGCTCCCGAAGTCCCTGTTCGGCTTTGCTGAATCGAACTTCTCGGCGTAAACCTTGTTGTAGATAAGAGAAATGTTTTTGGCGCCGTATTCCTTCGCGTAGCGCATGGGAAACGCGTAAGCGCATATTACCCTGTCAGCCGACGAAATCGCGAACCGCTCGGTGAAGAGCTGCATGAACGTGCTCTGGAGCCAGTTCCGGTATTGGCCAGTTCGCCAGTAGAAGTAGCGGACGTCCAAGTCGAAATCGCCGTGTATGGAAACAACAAAAGGCTTTTTCAGAGCCTTGGCTGCCTTCGCAGCGAGGAAGCCGTGAAGCGTAGGCGTAAAGGAACGGATGACGTCCGGGTCAACCTGCTTTACCGCCTCAATAACTTTTTTTTCGTGCGTGAAAAGCGAAAGCGGAGAGAGTTTTCCAAGGGCGTGGACGAATACTTTCGCCGAGCCGCCCACTGCCTTCACCTGGTCGCCTGAAATGTCCGAGTCGACGAAAGTGAACAGGTGCACCTCGTCAAACATGTTGCCCTGATTGTAATAGCGCTCCTTCCATTCTCCCTTCTTGAGGAAGGTAGACATCGCGTCTCCGGGAAATACGGCAATCTTCATTCAATCGCCTCGTAGGGAAGGGGGGTGAATCCAAGGGTTGATGCAAATGCCGTTGCATTTGCAGCATGCTGCAAACCTCGCGGTTTGCATCATTCGGGGGAAACCGAGGGTGTCCCCCAAGACGCTTTTCCACTCGCCCTTCTTGAGGAAGGTACTCATCGCGTCACCTGGAAACACCGCAATTTTCATCTTCTTTTCACGTTCTCCATTTTTCCCTTTTGTCTTTTGTTCTTTTCTCCGCTTCATTTCAAAGGAATTCCCGCCAACTCTTAGCGCCGCAGCCCTTGAAGACGTTGTGTTCAACCAACAAGACGCGCAGGTCGGCTTTTTCCGCTTCCTCCTTTGAAGCGGAGTCCACTTTTCTTTCCTTCAAGCGGTCTTCGCCTACAAGCGGGTCGAACACTTTCACGTTCAAGGCCTTTGCCTTCAAAGCTGTATAGACTTCCAACGCAGGCGAGTAAGCGGTTTCATGCGTATTTGCTCTAAACGCTCCGCCGTACAAGACTATGGTTTTCAAATTGTTTTTCTTCGCGTATTCGGCTATTCCGGCTGCCAGTTTTTGCGGGCGGGAATCGTTGATTTCCCTCGCAATCTTCGGCAAACGCGCGTCGCACTTTATTTCGGCAGCGTGGTCCAAGTAGAAGTAAGGGTCGACGGGCAGACAATTGCCGCCTACGCCAATGTCCGGGACGAACAGGTTTATTCCGGGCCAGTAGTTTACGTACTTTATCACTTCGCGGACGTCGATTCGCTGCCGTTCGCAGTATTCCGCCAACTCGTTCGCTATCGCCAGGTTGATGTCCTTGTAGATGTTCGCGAAAAGCTTCTGAAGTTCGCAAACCCTTATGGAAGAAGCCAAGTCAACCTCGTTGCCGGTTGCCTTGAATAACAAAGCGGCCAAGTCGCGCGCCTCATCGGTCAGGCCGGAAACAACGCGCGGGTATTTCGCCAAATCCTCAAGCATCTTTCCAGCCTTGCCCTGGATGGGCACGTACGCGAGCAAATAATCTTTTCCGTGCGTCAGTTTCTGTGCGGATTCAAGGTTTTCCCTCACAAGGGTTTCGGTTGTTCCGGGAGTGACGTTGCTCTCGAAAACCACCAAAGCGCCTTTCTTTAGGTACTTGCCGATTTCCGCGAAAGCTTCCTCCACAACGGAGTAGTCAACGTGTTTTTGCTCGTTTATGGTTGTAGGGACGGCGCACAAGACGACGTCCGCTTCGGAAACAACGGAATAGTCGAGGACAGCGGAGAAGTTGTTTTTGGTTTTCTTCAGAAGCTCCTCAAGACCGGGCTCGAGGTAAGGGCTCCTAAGCTGCTTCACGCTTTCAACTGTTTTCCTGTTGATGTCCACGCCTGTGACCTTGAACCCCGCGCCGGCAAACATAAGCGCGCACGGCAGACCCATCTTGCCCAAGCCCACAAAGCACACTTTCGCGGTCTTGTCCGATATTTTCCGTTTCAATTGTTCCATGACATCAACTCTTTTTGTTTTTTCAAGGGGGGTGCGAGGCGAACGGAGCTTTGCGATGGAGCGGAGCTTTCCGACGAACGGAGTTCGTCGGTTCCAACCGCGGGAAGACCAATCGCTTCCAACTGCGTCCCCCTGCGGGGCTTAGTTTGAAAAGATTAAATAGCATGCTCCTACATTCCTTCAATTCATGATTACAATAGTTTTGGGCACAAGGCCCGAAATCGTAAAGCTCGCGCCCGTGGTGTGGGAGCTGGAAAGGAGAAAGGCGGAATACGCACTGGTCCACTCGCGGCAGCATTACGACTTCAACCTCAGCAAGGTCTTCTTCGAGGAATTCGCCCTCCGGGCTCCGGACGCGTTCCTGGACGCAGGAAGCGAAACCGACGCCAAGCAGACCGCCAAGATGATGGTTGAGTTCGAAGCGCTTCTTCTTCAAAACAGCAACTGGCAAAAAGTTGTTGTCGAAGGCGACACCAACACCGTCCTCGCCGCCTCCATAGTCGCCAAAAAACAGAAACGGCTTTTGGCGCACGTCGAAGCAGGCGCGCGGTCGTTCGAGAAAACCATGCCCGAGGAAATCAACAGGATTGTCTGCGATCACTTGAGCGACATGCTTTTCGCCCCCACCAAAATCTGCCTGAAGCATCTGAGGGACGAAAACATTCCCGAAAGCCGGATTGTTTTGAGCGGGAACACCCAGTTCGAGACGCTCGAGTTCGCCCTTGGCAAAGCCAAAGCTCCGTTCAATACACCCTCCAAGTTCGTGCTCGCTACGGTCCACCGTCAAGAGAACACGACCCCCGAAAAACTGAAGCAGCTGGTAAAATTGTTCGCGTCAATAAAGGAGGAAATAGTTTTCCTCGCGCACCCACGGACGCGGAAGGCATTGGAGCAAAGCAAACTGGATGGCGAGCTGAAAAAACTCGGGCACGTGCACCTGCATGAACCAGTTGGTTTTTTCGAGACGGCATATTTGCTCGACAAGTGCAAGTACGTTGTTACTGATTCCGGAGGCCTGCAGAAGGAGGCTGCTTTTATAGGAAAACCGGTGCTCATACCGAGGACAGCAACGGAGTGGCCGGAAATAGTCGAGTCAAGGCACGCCGAACTTATCGGTTTGGACGGAAAGTCCGCGGGTAAAGCGAAAGCGTTCCTTGAATCTTTCTCTCCTGGAAAAATCGAGGAAGTCGAATCAAAGCCATCAAAAATCATTGTCGACAGCCTCCTGCAGTGAAAAAACAGTTTCGCATCCAAAGACGCCAGCGAGCAGTCGTGCTCAAATCCCCTGCCTGCCACTTCTTTCCGGCAGTGACCTTCGGCATCCGAATGCCCTCTTGCGCCATCGCGTCAAAAATCATTGTCGACAACCTCCTGCAATGAAATAGTCCGCAACTTCCCCGCATTTCGCTATCCAGTAATCATACCCTTTCAGCAACCGCAGCGAGGACTCGAACTCCTTGTTCTCCGCAACATCACGCGGATCGAAGTAAGTGTTCACGTGCGCCCCGTACTTCAGCCCGAGATTGAGCATCTTGAAGAACAGCCGCGAAAAATCCCCGGGTTTCACGTGCGCGCCGGTGTGGTATGCGTGGTAGGTGTCGAAAACCGAGAAATAATGCTCCGGGCAGGTGAACACGGGAAGCTCCACCAGTTCGTAGCCGTCCGGGTCCGGTTGCCGGAAGTCCTTCCTCGACGGCCGGTAAGGGGCGCCGCCCGAAGAAGTGGAAGTCAGAGCAGTAGAGGAAGAGTACTTGTAGCCGCGCTTTTCAAGTATGCCGTAAACGCTTTGGCAGTTGAGTTCGCCGAAATGAGGCGCCCTAAAGCCGGAAGGCTTGACTCCGAGAATGTCGCTGGAAATCTCCTCGAAAAACGCGACCTCGTCCTCCTGCTGCCTTTCGCTGAGGGAATTGAATTTCTTGGGGTTGAGGAGGTCGTTGTTCGGGTGCGAGTAGGTGTGGTTGATTATCTCATGGTTCTTTTCCAATATCTGCTGGTGCTGCCGAGGAAAATGCTCGACCCACTTGCCCACGCAGGCAAAGGAAGCGGGCATCTGGTAGCAGTCCAAAACCTCAAGCAGTTTTGGAAGAGCCTTCACATCCGACGGGTAGTCCACGTCGAAGCTAAGCGTGAAAGCAGCTCGCTTGCCGTTCCAGCTGCCGTGCTTCCGGAAGTAAGCGGAATACATCAAAGGCGACGTGATTTCAATGCCTTTTCTCGCGATTCTCTTCAACATTTTGCAACACTCCGTCCATCTTTTCCGCCAAACGCTTCCAGTCGAACTTCTTGGACTCCTCAAACCCGCTCTGAGCAAGTCGCTCCCTTTTCGAGCTGTCAGCGAGCAACGATTTCAACGCTTCCGTCCACTCCGCTCGTGTTGAACCAAAAACAACGCCGCCGTTGTTAAGGTTTTTCACTTCCTCCAAAGGAGTGGACAGTACAGGCTTTCCGGAGGCCCAGTACTCGAAGAGCTTGATGGGGCAAACTGCGTCGGTCAGGACGTTCTTGGTGAAAGGAATGGTGCAGACGTCGAAAGCAGCCATGTACGCTCTTGCTTCTTCAGGGGGCTTGAAGCCTACGTGGTGGACGTTTTCCTTTTTGGGCAGGTTCTTTGCGGACGGCCCGTCGCCCACGAAGTAAAAATGAGCGTCCGCGTCGAAGTCGAAAAGCGAAAAATCCACCCACTTGCCGAACCCGCCCACGAAACCAACAGCCGGATGCTCCAATTGTTTCGGCCTGACTTTCTGGAAAGCGCCGAAATCAACCCCGTTAGGAACAAAGTAGGTGTTCTTGTTGAACTTCCGCGCGTCCTCAACCAGAACCTTTGCAGTTGCCACAACCGCATCCGCTTTCTTCAAGGCCCTTGCAGTTGCAAAGCGGGCGATTTTTTTCTCGAAAACATTGGAGCGGAACTCGTGCATGAAGTCGGTGTAGTCGAATACGACCGGAACACCCCGCTTGCGCAGGTTCTTCCGGGCAAGATGCGTTCCCCAGGCGTTGTAGAAAACAGCCACGTCCGCTTCAACGTTCCTCACTGCCTTCAAATTTTTCGGGTAGACGAACAATTGTTTTGCGCGGACAGCCCCTCCTTCCGGAGTATCGAAACGGCCCGCGTTGAATACAAGAATCCTCATGCGTTACCAACGCCTGCGTAATTATCGAAATCCTTCTTTTCAAACAGGAAACAGCAGTCCACTACAGCTTTAGCCTTCACCTGTTCTGGCCGTAGTTGCTTGAATTGGTCGTGCTTGCATAAAATCATAAGACAGTCCGCTGAAAGCGCCTCCTCAAGGGAAACTCTTTTCGCGTCAATCTTGTTCCCGTTGGCTTCATTCACAAGAGGGTCGTGGTAAACTACTTCCGCTCCGCTCAGTTTCAATACAGCCGCAATAAAACGCGAAGGAGCTTGGCGGACGTCGTCCACGTTCGCCTTGTATGCTACGCCGAGCAAGGCGATTTTCTTGCCTGCAACCTTGCCCTGCATTACGCGTTCAACCAAATCAACCACGTGCTGCATCATCTGGTCGTTCGTCCTGCGTGCGGTCATCATCAACGGCATCTCCACTCCCGCGTTGTTGGCTGCCTTCAGGATATAGTACGGGTTGTTGGGAAGGCAGTGGCCTCCCACTCCGGCGCCCGGCAGCAGCTTGTAGAAGTTCCACTTGGTGGAGCACGCTTCAACCAATTCCTTCACGTTGACCCCGATTTTCTCGGACAGCAACGCTATCTCGCTCATGAAAGCTATGTTCACGTCGCGCTGGGTGTTCTCTACTAGTTTGACGAGTTCTGCAGTACGCAGGTTGGAAACCGGGAACATATTCAAGCCAACGCTTTCGTACAATGTTTTCGCCAGCTCCAACGATTCCGCGTTCGAACCGCCCACTATCCTCTTGGTGTTGAAGATGTTGTGCTCCTTGTCTCCTGGGTTCATGCGCTCCGGGCAGTGCGCCACGAAAAAATCTTTTCCGGCAACCAAGCCGCTTTCTTTGGCTCGCCATGCTCTGCGGGAGTTGGCACGCTTATCAGGATTACGTCGCTTCGCTTGGAAGCATCATTGACATCGCGGCTCGCACTTATCCTGCCTGTTGCAAAAGCTTTTGGAACTGATATGTTCAGTTCCGGGTCGAAAATATGGCTCCTGCCTTTGCTAAGCTCGGAAACAACGCGTTCGCTGGTGTCAGCTGCTATGACTTTGTAGCCTTTTTCAGCGAACAGGACCACGTTGGGCAACCCGACGTATCCAACCCCAACAACGCATACTGTTGCGGTTTTGTTTTTGATCTTTTCTAGTAAACCTGCCATAAAATCCCCTTAAAATCCACTACCACATGTAAAGTTTTATTTACATAAAGTATATATACCTTTACATTTTGTAATATATGTCGTACAGACTGGATGTGACACGAATGATTCTAATTACCGGTGGCGCAGGATTTATAGCTAAGCCCCGGGGGGAGGCGTCCCCCCTGGCACTTAGTCCGCCTCGCCCCCCTCGCGGAGCTGAAACAAAATGATTCTCATCACCGGTGGCGCAGGATTTATAGGATCTCATTTGGCGGAAAGGCTTTGCGCCGAAAACAAGGTGCGCGTGCTGGACAACCTGTCCGCAGGAGCGCAAAACGTGGAGCTACTGAAAGCAAAAGGAATTGAAGTTATAGAAGGCGACATACGCGACAAGGAAACCGTAGCCAATTCACTCAAAGGCTGCTCCATTGTTTACCATCTGGCAGCAATGAACCGGGCAGCAAGAAGCATCAAGAACCCGGTTGAGGCAAACGAAATCAACATAACCGGAACGCTCAATGTTTTGGAAGCGTGCAGGAAGGAAAACGCGGCTTTCGTGTTCGCCTCTTCTTCAAGCGTTTACGGCGGAAAAGGCGGCTCCGAAAACGATGCGTTGAAGCCTCTCCACCCTTACGGAGTGGGCAAGCTCGCAGCCGAACACTACGCGCGGGTTTACCACGAGTTGTACGGATTGAAAACCGTTATTTTGAGGTACACCAGCGTCTTCGGCCCCAGGCAAAGAGGCGACATAGACCACGCGGCAGTAATACCGAAGTTCATCGACCAGATACTCGAAGG
Source organism: Microcaldota archaeon (assembly GCA_016214445.1). Classification (GTDB taxonomy): domain Archaea; phylum Micrarchaeota; class Micrarchaeia; order Norongarragalinales; family Norongarragalinaceae; genus JACROM01. The sequence goes on along the minus strand of JACROM010000073.1, from coordinate 7,350 downwards.
GAAACAGGTGACTGTTTACGGTGAAGGAACTCAGACAAGGCAGTTCACCTACGTGAAGGACACAGTGGAAGCAAGCGCCATCGCTGCTGAAAAGTCCCTTGAAGGGGACGCGTTCAACGTCGCAACTCCCGAGGAAACAAGCGTAGCGAGAATAGTGGAGCTCATAGAAAAACAGACAGGCAGGAAAGCGGTAATAGACCGCAAGCCTATGCCGAAAGCGGACCCGTCACGCAACTTCATCGACGTGAAGAAAATCGAGAAAAGCCTCGGCTTCAAGGCGAAATACTCCTTCGGGGAAGGCCTCAAGGAAACCATCAAGGAGAGGCTGAACAAATGATTTTCCTCGTCCTCGGCACAAGACCGGAAATAATCAAGTTCTCGCCCATAATCCGCGAACTGCAGAAACAAGAACAACAATTCAAAATCATCCACTCCAACCAACACTACTCGCCCGAAATGGACGCCGTGTTTTTCGAGGAACTCAAGCTGAAGAAAGCGGACTACGACCTCAATGCGGGTTCAGGCACCCAAGCAGAGCAGCTCTCAAAAATAATGCTCAGAACGGAAAAAATACTGAAGGAAAACGAATGCGACATGGTGGTGGTTCAAGGGGATACCAACACCACTTTCGCAGCCGCCCTAGCTGCTTCTCGCTTGCATATACCGATAGCGCACGTCGAAGCGGGATTGCGTTCATTTGACCGGAGGATGCCCGAGGAAGCCAACCGCATACTGGCAGACCAGCTCTCGTTCCTGCATTTCGCGGCAACCGAGGAAGCGGAAAAAAACCTCGAAGCCGAAGGCGTCGGAAAAAAAGAACTGATCTTCAAAAACCGGAAAATAAGGCAAAAAATAATCGTAACAGGCAACACCGCTGTCGACGCTACGCTGCAAAACATCCCGCTTGCCAAAAACGAAACACTCGCGCAATACACTCTCGCGCCTAACGATTACGTGCTCGTAACTTCGCACCGGGCCGAGAACGTCGACTCGAAGGAGTTTCTGGAAAACCTCATTTCCGCTCTTAAGGAATTGAAAAAAACCATTGTCTGGCCCATTCACCCGAGGACCATGAAGAAAATGGAAGAGTTCGGTTTGAGGGAAAAAATCAAAGCCTTCAAAATCATTCCGCCGCTCGGCTACCTGGAGTTTCTCGCTCTTGAAAAAAACGCTTCGCTCATAGTGACCGATTCCGGAGGGGTGCAGGAGGAGGCGTGCACGCTCAAAGTCCCGTGCGTCACCGTGCGGAAGAGCACGGACCGGCCAGAAACCATAAGCGTCGGCGCGAATGTTTTGGGAGGAGTGGAAAAGGAAAGCATTCTAAAAGCATGCAGGCAAATGCTTTCAGCCCACGGGGAATGGAATAATCCTTTCGGAGACGGGAAATCAAGCGAAAAAATAGTTGACGAGTTGATTTCATGGACAGAAGCAAAGTAAAGATACACACTTCAGCTGAAGTCGCAGATTCCGCGGAAATCGGAGAAGGAACCAGCGCTAAGCCCCGGGGGCACCAAGGTTCCCCCTGGCGAGAGTGGTTGGAAGCGATTGTCGACAAGCGACAATCGCAAAGCTCCGACTCGCCTCGCCCCCTCCTACGAGGTGAAAAAATGACGAGAGCAAACGTAAGAATCCACCCAAGCGCGGAAGTCTCAGACAGCGCGGAAATCGGCGAAGGAACCAACGTGTGGCACCAGGCGCAGGTCCGCGGTCGCCCCAGGGGGCTCCGCCCCCTTGGCACGCCCTGCGCCTCGACCCCCGTACAAAACCACAAGAGTTGATGAAATGGAACGCAAAAATGTAAGAATCCACCCAACAGCGGAAGTAGCAGATTCAGCGCAAATCGGCGAAGGAACAAGCATCTGGCACCAGGCGCAGATACGCGAAAACGTTAAAATCGGCAGGAACTGCAACATCGGAAAGGACGTCTACATCGACTCCGGAGTAGTCATAGGCAACAACGTGAAAATCCAGAACGGCGTCTCCGTCTACCACGGCGTTGAAGTGGAGGATTTCGTGTTTTTGGGCCCGCACTGCGTCACGACCAACGACATGTACCCGCGGTCGCGAGTTGGCGACTTCAAAGTGTACGAAACCAAAATCAGGAAAGGCGCGTCCATATGCGCCGGCGCGGTCCTGGTTTGCGGAATCACTATAGGCGAGTACGCCATGGTAGGCGCGGGCGCGGTTGCAACAAGAGACATTCCGGCGCACGCTCTGGTTGTCGGCAGCCCGGCCAAAATAATCGGGTTCGTGTGCGAGTGCGGCCAGAAGGCCGAAAAGCAAGGCGAGGAAAACGGAAGAGCGCAAATGAGGTGCGCGTCATGCGGCAAGACTTTCGAAGTGGAAAAGGAAATCTGGTTGATGAAAAAATAGGAGAGGCGAAAACAACAAAACAAAAACCAAAACAGAAAACCAAAAAGCGCCAAATCAAAAAAAACCAAAAACAACTCGAAACAAACAAAAATAGCCGACAGCAACAAAAGGCAAAACAGAAAGAAAAAAACAAGAAAAGCAAACCAAAGAAAAAACAACACAAAAAGCACTAATAAAAAACCAAAACAGAAAACCAAAAAACAAAGCCAACACGCAAAACAACAAAAAACCAAAAACAACAAAAACAAAAATTCAAAAAAAGAAAAAAACAAAACCGAAACAAACAAAAAAACAAGAAAACCAAAACAACTCGAAAAAAGCAACAGAGAGGCGATGGAACAAAATGATACCAATAGCTAAACCGATGGTGGGAGAAGAAGAACTCGCGCAAATCAAGCGCGCTATAGAATCCGGTTACCTGACCGGCGGGCCCGTAGTCAAGGAATTCGAGGAAAAACTCGCAAAATACTGCAACTACGAGCACGCAATAGCGGTTTCAAGTGGCACAGCAGCCTTGCACGCCGTAGTCAAGGCAATGGGAATCAAGGAAAACGACGAAGTAATAGTGCCGGACTTCACATTCATCGCGACAGCCAACGCTGCACGCTATGCGGGCGCGAAGCCTGTTTTCGCGGACATCAACGCCGACTACTTCACCATTGACGCGGAAAACGTGGAAAAACTCGTCACCCCTAAAACCAAGGCAATTATTCCCGTTTCTCTGTACGGCCAAGCCTACGAAGTTGACGCCTTGCGCGAAGTGGCAAGAAAACACGGCCTGAAAATAATCAGCGACAACGCCCAAAGCATTGGGGCAAAATGGAAAAACAACCACAACTACGGCGACGACGCCATGATTTTGTCTTTCTATCCTACCAAGAACATGACAACCGGCGAAGGAGGAGCCATTCTTACGGATTCCGACGAGCTGGCAGAGCAATGCATGCTGTGGAGGAACATCGGGCAGAAAAGGCCTTACGAGTACATGTGCGCAGGATTCAACTACCGCATGCCTTCCATCAACGCGGGCATGGGAATAGCTCAGCTGGAAAAAACCCCTTCGTTCACTGAAGCGCGGCGCAAGAACGCGAAAATGCTGAATGACCTGCTCGCAAACGTTCCGCAAGTCCAGACTCCCAAAGAAAACCCGGACGCGTTCCACGTCTACAACCAGTACACCATCAAGGCCGAAAACCGCGACAAACTCAAAGAGTTCCTCACAGCCAAACAGATTGGCGCCAATGTTTACTACCCACATCCGCTGCATTCGCTCTCGACTTTCAACGTTATGGCCGACTGCCCGAACACCGAAAAAACCGCGTTGAGCGTCCTCTCACTGCCAGTTCACCCGGCTCTGAAGGAAGAAGAAATCCGTCAGGTCGCGGAGGCGGTCAAGGCGTTTTACGGATAGAACAAAAACAGGAAGGCATAATCAAGTTCTTTCTTTTCGGCAGGCCGCATTTTGCTTCCGTTTTCTCTTTTTGGACCGACCAGCTTTTTCTCTTTTCTTAAAAGAGAAAAAGATGGCCATGGACTCGGCGGGAGTTTCATTGGAAGCAGTTGGTTTCTGCAACCAACTGCAAGTCCATATTGAACCCGCGGTCTCCGCCTCTTTCGTTTTCTTTTGGGACGGCCGACTTTTCTTTTTTGAAAAGAAAAGGTGGCCCTGCGAAGGCAGCGTCTTACCACTCGACTACGAGCCCTTCGTGTGTTTTACTATTCTCGCTGTTCTTTTTAATTCGCACACATTTTCGTTTTCTTTTGGACCGACCAGCTTTTCCGTGAAAACGCAAATCGTTTTCATGGCGCCACAAAGCTTTGCTTTGTGCGCGCTTTCTGAAACGAAAAGATGGTCCTCGGGTACGAGCCCTGCAGAAAAGATGTTTTGGATAAAACAGTTTATTAACCCTTGATTATCCCTTGGTAATCCAGCAATTCCTTGGAAGTGATGCTGCAGCCAGCTTCGCGGAGGGCGTAAACAACGGAATGGAACGCGTCCTGTTCGTCCTTGCCGAAGTCCACGAAAAAGCCGTTCTGAAAAGCCACGCCCACTATCTCGGTCGAACGCAACGCGACAAAACCGTCAAGCAGCCGCCGCAGCTTCTCGAGCGTGTTCCCGTTCACCTTCACCGGCCCGCCGTACTCGTTTCTCAGGCTTTCCAAGAGCAGCTTCGGCGACTCCAACAGCAGGCGGGTGGTTTTCTCGTCCACTATGAACGCCTTCGCCTCTGTTTCCCGGTAAGCAGCCAGGCACTCCGCCTCGCCGGGGTGCAGTATCTTCAGCGTCTTGCCGTTCACGGAAAAAAGGTTGTTTGCATGCACCAGAAGTTCCTTGGTGTTCTTCTGCAGTGAAGCGGAATTGTACTTGGCAAGTATTCCCTGCGAGAGCGCTTTCTTCAGCCGCAAGGCTGAAAAAGCGTGCCTGTTGACGTGCGACGGATTCTCCACTATCTCGTAAACAACCGCCGGCGGAACGAGGAACCGGGCGTTCTTCTTCTTTTGCAGGAAAGACAATGTGCCGAGGTTGCAGGTCTCGACAAGCGAAATAAGGGAGGAGCTGTCGCAGACGAAGTTCATCCGAAAACCTCCAGCGCTTTGCCCATCCTCTCCGCGACAGGCATGGTCTCGTACTTTTCCGGAATCTTGGTGGCGCCTATGTAAGAGGCGACTTCCTGCAGGCTCGCCCCTGAAAACTCTGTTGCGCTTAGAAGAGACGCTCCGTGCGCGTACATCTGGGCAGCTGCCCGAAGCTTCGCTTTCTCAACAGAGTCGCGCGCGAAACGGCCGAACTTCTCGCCCAACGCGTTCACCCCCAGAAGGATGCGATGGAAGACCTTTCTAGCTGACCGCCGGTCCCGCACAACAGAAAGGGAATCAAGCATCTCGCGCCTGAACTCCTTCCACTCGGAAGTGGAAATGATGTAGGGCTTCTGGGAAAGCTTCATGACCGAATAGGAAACGAGCGACAAGTCAAGTAGCGCTTGGTCCTGTTCGACGAACGCGTCGCGTGCGGCATCCGCGCTTATCTTCTTCATCGCGTGAAAGTCGTCCGCACGGAAAGCGCGCGCAAATGAGGACGCGGCTTTCGCAAAGTTGATCATGAATTTGTTAAAACATCACGAGTATTTAATCGGCGCGTTTTTCCAGAACAGCAAACAACGCTATTCCCCGCCACTTCCTGAAGACGTAGGCGAAAACGCTTTCGAAAGCCCTCACCAAGAAGTTCACTACGGGAATTTTATAGAGAATGCCGAACAAGTCCTCCGCGTAGGAGAACCGGCGGAAGAAACCGAAAAAGAAATAGTGCTTGATTTTGAAGTGCTTGGAACACAGCTCCAGCATTTTCCGGCCGGGAACCCAAGAGCTTATGCTCGAATTGTTCCGGTTGTTGCGAGTTGCCCTTTTTCCAGTGCGGTCGGAGGTCTCGTACTGAATCAAAGCTATTCCTCCTTTCTTCAGAACTCTCTTGATTTCCTTCACGGCCTTTTCCGGGTCACCTAAGTGCTCCAACACGTCAAAGCTGTAAACTGCGTCAAAAGTCTTGTCCGCGTAAGGGAGTTTTTCAGCTGGCGCGACCTTGAACGTTGCGGAAGGATAATACTTCCTTGCAAGCGAAACCGCCTTGTTGCTTATGTCCACGCCTTCCGCGTGCGTTCCCTTGGAAAGAAGGTATGCGACGTACTTGCCGGTGCCGCAGCCGATGTCAAGAACTCGTTCCTTGCCTCGGACATGCCTATTCAGCATCCGCAGGTAGGGAGAAAAGAACGAGAAAGCGTTCGATACCGTCCCGACCGGGTTCTTGACGTCCCAAACGTGTTTTTCGTATTTCTTCAAAGCAACCAAACTCAGCAACAAAAAAACCTAAAGGATAACAACTGTATTTTCATAAAGCATAGGGAAATAATCTTGTTTCATTCTGAATTTCGTACCATGGTTGTGCCCACTGCGGGCGTCAAAATCAACAAGAATCTTGCCTTCTTCAATCGCGTTTAAAAAACCTTCAAAACTGAACTTTTGTAACATCATTACTTTGGAATATTTGTAATATTCCTTTTTGTTAACTAGTTTGACTTCCGCTTGAACATAAAACGTGTTAAGTAATTTTGTCCCTGCTTTGTATTCTAAATCATCGAAGCCCCAATATGGTTGCGGGTTGAGTTCGTCAAGACCAATGCACGTTTCCACTGTTTGAAGCCACGCACTATGCCGGGGGTCCACACTTTTAGCATCAAACGATACGAGGATTTTGCGTTCTTTACGGTCAACCACTACCTTAAAACCGCGATCACTTCGTGTTTTAGCATTTATTGTTTGGCGGAAACTCATTTCGCCCTCAGGATGTCTCGTTCCGCTCTCTTGGTGCGCCCACCCGTATTTTGGCAAAAATACTTGCGGCACAAAACGAATTGCGCGTGGCGATGGTTCCATATGAAAAAGTGTGGTAAGAGACGAAGAATTGATGCGTTGCGCTTTCAATTCCCACTCGGCCGCATTAGGCATTGGCAAATTGTTTTCTTCAACGCCTAGCAGATCTTCCAAGGTGTTGCCAATTCCGCCGGAGTTGCCTTTCCGCGCATTTGGAACAAACCCCATTACCGCAATTTGTTTGAGCTTGTCTATGAGTGTTTGTTTTGTGTAAGTGATTGGCTTGTTTTTCATAGTATTACCAGAATTTAGGTTTAGATTGGTTTTCTTTTATTCGTTTCTCAGCCATTTGGCAGTATTCCGGCGAAATATCAACGCCTATATAGTTTCGCTTGAGGTTAATCGCGGAAATCGCAGTCGTGCCAGACCCCATGAAAGGATCTAAAATAATTTTAGCGTTTGTAGACAAAACAATTCTAGAAATCAAACTTACTGGAAAAGCCGCGGGGTGTTTGTTTTTCATTTCTTGTGTGAACTCCCAAACATCTCCATACGCGTTCGCTTTCTCAGCGAGTTTGAATTTTGGTTTGGCAATTAGATAGAGTACTTCGT
>JACROM010000118.1 GCA_016214445.1 Microcaldota archaeon | reverse complement strand
GGGTGGGTTGGTCTTTTTTTCGTTCGAACGGATGAAGACCAACCTGTCTACACAGTTGGAGACGAAAAATTTTTCGGTTGGGCTGCAAGCGGTTTTGGAGTGCGGGTTTTAAAAGCAAAACTCACTCATTGGTAACCCTCAATGTGAAAAAAGCTTGGGTACGGCCGGGCGTATACCCTTATGGCGAACAATGCTATTGGTTGTGTTTTTGTGCTAGGAAAATAATCACTGGCAAGTTTTAACACGTGTCATGGTGTTGTTGCTGAATTCTCGGCTGCCTCCCTTAGGCTTTGTGTCCGTCCTTTTAGAAGCCAGCAGGAAGAACTAGCTGTTTTATTTCTGTTTGCTCTTTTTGTTTCATGACTTCATTGAGAGTTTGGGAAATAGACGCCTTTCGCGGAGCCGCCATGGTGCTGATGGTCGTTTTCCACTTTTTCTTCGACCTGAACTATTTGGGTCTGGCTTCCTTTTCCCTCTACGACGGGCCTCTTTTGCTGCTGCAGCGCGCAACAGCTTTCCTTTTCCTTTCGCTCGTCGGCGTCTCGTTGGTTTTGGCGCGGACGGGCGGCGTCACGTTGTGGCGGAACGTGAAACGCGCCATGTTTTTGGCTGCAGTCGCGCTTTTCATCACCTTGGCAACGTGGGTTTACCCGCACAACGGCTTCATTGTCTTCGGCGTCATCCACCTCATCGCGGTTTCGGTTCTGCTCGGCTTTTTCTTCGTACGCTTCAGCGCGTTGCTGAACTTGTTGTTCGGTTCCTTGGCGTTCGCTCTTGGTTTTCTCGTTTCGTCTGTTCCGGTTTCTTTCCCTTGGCTGGTCTGGCTCGGTTTCAAGTTTCCTGGTTTTTACACTCTTGACTTTTATCCGCTCCTTCCATGGTTCGGTCTGGTGCTTTTCGGCATTGCTTTCGGCAAGACGTTTTACGCTGAAAGAAAAAGCCTCCTGCAGCCTGTGCCTTCCTTGAAACCGCTCGCTTTCCTCGGCCGCCACGCTCTTGCGCTTTACCTGATTCACCAGCCGGTCTTGTTCGGTTTGCTGTTTGCCTACCGGATGATGACCGGTGGTTGAGCTAGCCCGACAGTACTATCAATACCGCGCCTGCAACGCTTACGAGCGAAGCAAGCATCCTTTTCTTGAAATCGCTTTCATTGAGGAACTTGTGGCTCAAAAGAACTGTCGCGGGAATGCTCATTCTCTTTATTGCGATAACATAAGGAGTCATTCCTGTTGCGAAAGCAAAACCAATAGTAATTGATTCAAGCCCTTGAAGTACTCCGTTGAGCATGCCGTCCTTCAAACTTTTAGCTGCTTCCGACCTTCTCTTCCTGCTTGCAAGCACGGGAAGCCAGAAGAGTATTCCTAAGCCTGCGAGTACGCTCGCGGCAGTGAACAACGGGCTCGAGTTTGCTACCAAAAGCTTGTAGGCTGTTGCCGTGAAAACGTAAAGCAGCGAAACAGCGAACATCAGCATCATGCCTTTGTTTGCCAGGATTTTCTTGAAAGGCAACAACAAATCCTTGGTTTTTTTCTCGAAACCCAAAAAATAGGTTCCTGCGACTACCAACAGCACGCCAAAAATTCCTTGTGCTGAAGGCACTTCTCCTGTGAGGAAAGGACTGGTCAAGAGCAAAAGAGCGGGAGTAATCGCTATTACCGGCAGAGCCAAAGAGACTTCGGTCAATTCCAGTGCTTTGAAGTACGCTATAAGGGCCAATGATTCGAAGAAAAGGCTTGTCGCCAAGAGAATCGGCACCTGTTCCGTAAGCGCGGGAACGCCTTCGAAGAAAAGCAGGGCAAGCGGAATAACCGCGCCAAGGGACATCATCAGGGCTGAAGCAACGTACCTGTCTGTTTTTACCGCCACCCTCCTGCATAACACGTTGCGTGAGGCGTTGAAGAAGGCCGTCAAAGCGGCGAAAACGAACCATGCCATTCGAGTCTCACTTTGGTTTGGCGTAAATTACGCCCGGCTTTCCTTTCAGGTCAGTGTCGCTTGTTATTAGCCCGATGCCGTTTTCTATTGCGGTTGCGTAGATGAGCGCATCGGCCGTGCATAAGCCGTGTGTGTGAACCAGCTTGGCAGCAGTCTCGCAAATCTTCGGGTTCAACGGCCTCGTGTCATATTGCTGTATCTTTTGTTTGAAGAATTCGAGCTCGTGACCCTGCCTCGTTTTGTAAAGGAACTTCAGAACTTCGAAATAAGTTATTAACGAGATTACGTTTTCGTTTGAAGCCAGTATCCTGTCCGTGCTTTCGGTCGTGTTGCCTTTAAGGTAGCTGATAATGACCGAAGTATCAACTAAAATCTCTGTCACGTTTATCCCTCTTAAACGGCGGCGTGCCTGCAAGACTCCCTTTCAAGTCTGCAATAAGAAGGAAACTGTTCCTGTTTGCCAACTCGTTTAAGGTCTCATCATAGCTGTTTGAGCCAAGTGCTTTCCTGAACTCGTCAATGCGCTTTTTCGTGTCCTGTTTGACGGGCAAATTTACATACATTGTAACCACCAATTATAACTGTTTGTTGCAATATTTAAATGTAACTGTTTTTCAGTTTATCCGTTTTTCCCTAAGTTTTCCATCGCTCTTTTTCCTGAACTCCATTATCTCTTCCTTCGTTCCCCTTACCTTCGCTCCCGGCATCATGATGTTCCAGCATGCGGTTGCTGTAGCGAGCTTTACCGCCTCGACCGCGTCATCGTGGTTCAGCACGCCGTGCACCAACGCTCCGGTGAAAGCGTCGCCCGCTCCAGTGGTGTCCAACACTTTGACTTTGATTGTGGGGACGTGCCAGACGCTGCCGTCTTCCACGACATAGGTGCCGTCGACGTCGCAGGTTATCACGTTGAGTTTTCCGGGCAGCTCGTGCAAGGCATCAAGGAGCTTGTGCGTGCCTGTTAAAAGCGAAGCTTCCTCCTTGTTCATCACCGCCACGTCGAAGTCAGTCTTCATTTTCGCGAACTGGTCCTTCCTTTTCCTGACCATGATTATCGAAGGGGCGAAAATGGTTTTTTTCCCATACGCGCGCGCGGTCTTGAACGCTTCCGTGAAAAGG
>JACROM010000117.1 GCA_016214445.1 Microcaldota archaeon | reverse complement strand
GAAAAAAGTAGAGTTTGTTGTGGAGGACTGACTTGTGATAAAAAATTTGCCCCCAAGAATTATAAACTGCAAGATGCCATTTTTACTTGATGGAAACGAGAAAAAGCGCGGAAGAATCAAGGCAGATCCTCCAAACAATGGATGAGTTTACGCGCGACAAGAAGTGGGCGTTGGAAAACATTGATTCTCTGAGGAAGGACTATTTGGAGAAATATGTTTTGGTGAAAAATAGGAAAGTCGTTTTGGCGGATAGCGATTACGATAATTTGCTGCAACGTGCGGAACGAAACGGCGTTGACATATCGCAGGCGGTTATAGAATTCGTAATACCGAGAAATGTCACGGTACTGATGTAGGAAGTTGTTAGTATGATTAGGATACCCCTATTCTACGGTCGGCAAGCTGGCGGAGAACGCCTTATTGTGGACTTTTCCCTCAAGGATGCCAAAGGTATTCTTGGGCCCGTTAGTGCAATCGTAGATACCGGCTGCCCTTTCACGATGATATTCGGAACCGGCTTAAAGAGATTCAGGCGTATGAAAATCGAGGAAACAGGCACGCCCGAATATATGAGCCTTGGCGCAACCCGTTTCCAAAAAAAGCAGGTGAGCGGTGTCGCTTTTTGTTTCCGTGATGAGGACAACAATCTTCATGACTGCGTGCATGAGCTTCTCGCGGGAGTGCACTACGAAAAAGGGGTTTTGTCACGCGAGTTTTTCGAAATGATTGTCGGCTTGGATTTCCTGAAAAAGCACAACGCCGTTTTGGACTTGCGCGATTCAGAAAAGCCCGTGCTTTTGTTACAGGTACTCGCTTAAATTGAACTGTTTCGACTTGTCATCCTCAAAGGTCGCCCCAGGGGGAAGTGTCCCCCTTGGCGAGAGCAGTTGGAAGCGATTGTCGACAAGCGACAATCGCAAAGCTCCGTTGCCTCGACTCCCCTCAAGCTGAACGGCTTGCTTTTCTCGCACCTTTTATTTCTTCTGGACTTGGCCTGAAGCGGGGGTTGGCGTACCTCTTCGACTCCAGCTTTTCGATTGCAGACCCGTGCGGCGTTGTTGAAATACTTTCGATTGTCGCGTTGATTCCCCGCCTCTTTAAGTAATCTATTATATGTTGTTCCATGCCTTGGTGGGCTGGCCCGAACTGTACTACTATGTGGTCGTCTTCTTCAGGTAAGTGTGTTGCACATCGTGCGAGTTCGCGTGCAACAGCTTTATGCCGCCGAATATTTGCGCTGGTCTTAAGGTAGAACTCTTCTACCCATTTTTTATCTGCTTGCTCTTCGGTTGGTTGGCGGACCGTTTCCATGATTGTTTGGAGGCTTTTTTGGCTTGTTCTTTGCACTCTTTGAGCAAACCGCATTGCTTTCGGCTCCGCCATTATCATTGGAACGCCATAAGACGCGCACACCGCAACTGTTCCTGCCCAGTGCTCTTTACTTTTTTGATCTCCTGTAAAGTGCGTTTCCACCACTTTGGCCGCCTGAGTTGCCACTGCTTCAGCTTCTTCCGGTGAAGGTTGGTGGGGCGTGAACAACTGGTTTTTACTTTTCAGTTCCAGCGCGATTTGAGCGAATTTTTCGGCGTCTTCCTTTTGTTTGAGACGCAAAGCGTTTGAGCTTTCTACAGCGACAAACATCGGTTGAATGCCTTTTTCTCTAAGCTCGTGGAGTTTTTTCCAAAGAGAGTGCATCCCTTTCGCGCCCGTGTGCGGTTCCAACATGAAATGCAGTCTCAGCATGAAATATCTTGAGCCGTTTTTTCCTTATATCTATTTCAGTCGCCGGCGGTTCTGGGTTTTAGTCGAAGAATTCAGAGATATTCGGACAGATTAAACTGCTTGCTCTTGTCATCCTCGAAGATGCTGGAGATTTCCTTTTCAATCAGCATCAGGCGTTGTTTGAGGTAGTTGGGGAGGTTGAACTCCTCGGCCATGTGCTTCGAGAGCTCCAGATACTTTTCAATCCCGCCCTTGCTGATAGTAAGAAGGAGCTTGTTTCCGCACTTCCTGCACTTTCCTATGAGCGGAACCCGCCTGTATTTGGTGTTGCAGTTGGCGCACCTGAAGATTTGTTTCGAAAAGGAGCGCAGGTTTCCGTAGAGGTCCGGGAAGAAGTGGTTCAATATTATCCGCTCGGCGGCATCAGCAACGTCAACAGCGCGTATCTTCCTCATCAACAGCAGTTCGTCCTCCACTTTTTCGTCCATGTTCTTGAACTTCACGTAAGTGCTGCGGTAGGGCCCGGACATCGAGGCGTGGTGGGTGAAACCAAAGCCGTCGAAAGCCCTGTTGCCGTTTCCGAGCCTGTTAGCTATTATTTCTATGTCCACCTCGCCGGGGCTCGCGTGTTGTTCGGAAGCCTGGTAGAGCGAGAGGGGGTACTCGTAGACGCACTCCATGGCGTGCACTTCGTCGTCCACTTCCGAGGGGTTGAGGTTGGTGGTGAGGACAAGTGGCGCGTCCATCTGGCCGCCTCGGGTTTGCGGAAGGAAGTCCTTGGAAAAATTCACCAGGCCGTCCAGAAGCATCATGAAACCAAGCTCGTCCCCGTCGCACCGTATCGAAAACAACTGATCGTTGAGCATTACTGTTTTTTCTGTAAGTTCATCTTTGGGTGTTTCTATGTCCAGGCAATACGCGTTGCCTTCTTCAGTAAACTTTTCTATTCGGCTTATTTTGTCGGGCAGGTAGCCGCTGCAAGGCATTGCAGGATAGTTTTTTCCTTCAAACACGATGCTCCTCTGGTTTTTTGGCCCTGGCATGTTTTGTATGGCGGTTTTTCTCGCGAGTTTTTTCTCTTCCGTTGGTTTCAAGATTTTAGCCAACGTGTGGAGATCAATGCCGTAGAAAGACAGGTAGTACTGGCTTAATAGCGGAGGTTTCTTGTTTAATTCCGCGTATCTATCCAAAACAGTTTTTCCCGGCAATCTTGGTTTTGTTTTCCCAAATCTGGCAAACACGCCCTCCCGGTTTAACAGAAGCGCCACATCTTCGAGGAGTTTTCTGGAAACCGAATAGAATCGGATTCTCGAAGGTTTATCTAAAACGTACCCGTCGCCATCCAGGTAAGCGGAAACGAATGCCGTTGTGAGTTCTTTGTCCGCACTCATGACCATTGACGGTACTCTCTTTTTGTGTGCGTTTGACCCGATCTTCCATATTTCCGTGAAAAGCAAGTAAACGAGTTTGCTGCAGATCGTGATTTTTGTCGATTTTTCTGCCGTGTTGGCCTCGATGCCAAAAACTTCGCGTATGCAGCGGCGTGTTTCTTCAAAAAGTTTGTTGTCGCATATCCTGAAGGAAACTTGGTGGCACGTCTTGTTTTTTCTCGTGTGGCCTTCAGCAGCATAGTATCCGAGTAATTTCATCAATTTTGCATTTACCGGAACCTTGAGTTTTAGTGTTGTTTGTTTGCCTCCTTTTATTCCTAGTAAGGTGTCTTCCGGCAGGTCCTCTATTCTGCAAACGCCGTTTTTGACGAGCTGCTCGAACTCGTCCAGTTGCACGCTCGAATACCATTTCCCGGGCATTTTTTCTTCCGAAGGCTTCAGCGCAATTATTCTCTTGATGGCCTCTTTGTTTGCATAAAATAGTTGTTTAAAGAAATTTTTGTTTCTTATGGATATCGTTGCCTTTTTTTGGTCTTCCAGTTTCAACAGTTCCTCCACCAGATTCAACTCCTTCCGGCTTGTTGTCGGCATTTCTACCCCCAAGCCAATTGGCAGGGCCATTCCTTCCCTGGCATCCTTGGCGAGGCAGGTTTTTACGGCTCCTTCTTCGAGGTATGCTATGTTGTGGTCTGGCGTTACTATTTGCTCCCGGTTGGTTGTCGTAACTACTCTTATCCATTCTCTCTGCGGGCTTACCTTGATGAACTCCTTGATTGGACGCCGGATGACCTTGTGCGTATTAGTGTCGATACTGAACGCATGCAGCCCTTGCGGCGCGTTTACTCGGGTCGTAAACATGTTGCCTTTCTTCACCTTTTCTGGGTGCAAAGAAAGCATTTTTTCCGTGATTGCGCCAATGCTTTCTTTAATGTACTCTTTTTTGTTCTCGTCCCAGATTACGATTTCTGTTTTCGGATGGAAACAGTTGCGCCTTGTTGCGCAGTGCAAGTAGGGGTGCGCTAAAATGCCCTGAACTGGGCAGAAGCCTATTATCCTGCCGATTATTCCTGCTGAAGTGTGAGGAGCTATGCAGATGACCTGCTGTCCAACCAGTTCTTCCTTCTTGGTCGCGTTGTAGTATGGAGGCATGCCATAAACGTATACGAGCTCGTCGTCTATGAAAGAGGCTATGCGGAGTATGTAGTCCGCTGAATTCTCGGAAAGTATTATGTCCTGCGGGCAAAGGTCCACTATCTGCTTTCCGTCAACAAGCTCCTTTCCCGCGTGGTCTTTCGTGTAGCCGAGGTTGCGTGCTGTTTGGACGCTTATGCCTATCTCGTCCGGAGTGAAGTGGGTGCACGGCACCTCGGTTGCGTCGTACCTGCACGTTCCATCTCGGAACACGCTCACTCCGTGCTTTGCCCGCAGCACCCCTTTGGTTAATTCTTCGGGTGTTTTTTTCGCTGAAATGAGCCCGATTACTCCTTTCAATTGTTCCGGCCTGTATTTCGCTTTGGCTGTTGCCTCGTCTATGCTCGCTTCCAGTTTGAACCTCTTCTTCTCGTAAGCCCTCGTCGGGACGCCACCACAGCACTCCTCGTTCTTGGTAAGTTTTCCGCACTTCACGCACTGGTGCGCGGTTGCAGTGCGCACTCCGCAGTTCTTGCACTTGATCCTCCACGTCTTGTTGCCGCAGTCGGGGCAAACGCGCGTTTCGAGGTCCACTTCCACCTGCCCTGCTTTAGCGGCCTTCATGAGGTCCCTTGTTTTTCCGCCCCACAGGCCTACCGGGTACAGCACGTGAACAGGCGGCTGCATCTTGCGTTCCCTGCTTTTTTCGGGCCTGCCCATGGAAGTCCCTATGTAAACCCCTGCCCTGTCTTTTACGGGCACGTCGCTCCACGCGTTGACGTACTCTATGGTAGTTGAAGGAGCTTCATTTCGGTCAACTGCCGCGTTCAAGAGGCCGAGGCTCTGCCACAGCGCCAAGCCTGTTTCCTTGTCGAACACTATATTCTCTCCTGACAGCTTGTGCGGAACGCCTAGCTTCTCCAGGAGTTCCTTGCTTTCAGTTGAATCAAGTGAGACTTCCTTGACGTCGAACCATTCCTTCACCATTTTCCCGTTTTCCTGTACCCCTGCTTTCAGTTCCTTCAGTTCCTCCACGCTCAACGCGCTCCAGAAGAACGAGTGCCGAGGAGCGAGTGGCACGTTGTTTTTCTTTGCTATTTCGTAGGATTCGCCAAAACCGATGCCGCGTATTTCTTCAAGTGTCTTGCTTACTCCTTTCGAGGCGAGAATCTTCTGGTAGTATTCCTCGCAGTAGGCAGCCGGGACAAGCACGTGGTTGGTTTTCAGGAAGTCGCCGAAGCTTATGAGGAAATCCCCCAAGTAAAGTATCTTCTGCACTCTCGGCCTGACTTGTGCCGCCTCTTCAGCAGTGCTTATGAGCCTGACTTCGCCGTCGTCCAACAACACAGTCGGGCCTTCTATTGTTTCGCACGGGGTTGCTATCGAGCCCTTGCCCGGCCTCTCGGTTTTCACCTGCGTGCCGAACGCAGGGTATTCCTCCAGGAGTATCATTGTTGCGGGGTGCATTGCCTTTGACTGTATTCCCGTGAAGCGCGTTCTTCCGTACCGGAGCCTGAAACCGCCTGGCCGGAGCGGGTAGGAAAAGATGGGCCTGCCAGCTACGATTTCGTCCATGTACTTTTCTATTGGTTGTATGGAAGCGGTCTCCGCCTTCTTGGAAACCTTGACCAGCTTTTCAACCCATTTCCAGTCCAAGCTGAGCTTCTTTGAAATCTTCATTATCTTTGCGGCCTTCAGGCACACGCCTTCGCTCAATACGAGGCATACTCCGCTTCGGACCCTGTTCGTTTCGATGCTCGGAATGTTCTTGTGGACGTTGATTTCATATTCCTCTGTTGGTTCGCCGTGGATGCATACGGGACAGGATAGCGCCACGTGCCTCACTTCCTCTTCTGTAGGCACGTACTGGCCAGCCCGCGTGCGGACCGCGTAAAGGTTCACTTCCTCCACGTACCGCTCCACTTCGTCGCCTGTTGGCCTGTAGTCAGCTAATCCAGCCAGCTTACGGCAGTAGTCCGCCATTAGAAGCGCGAAAGCCTGGCCTGTGCCGCCTGCTCCGCGTATGGGCCCTGCGAAATAAACAGCGACGTACTGTGAGTTGTCCGGGTTCTTTTTTATCCTGACGTGCGAGATGCCTTCGATTGGCGCGGAAACAACCCCTTCGGTGAAAAGGGCAAGGCCTGTGCGGACTGCCTGTTCGAGCTTCTTCTCAAGAGGCCAGTCGTAGGACATTATTTCGTCTGCAACCTTGGTGCAAGCTTCCTCCCTGCCCTTCGCGCCAAACTGCCGCATTTTTTCCGCTATGCCTTCCGGGCCCACCAACCCTTCGACGCGGCCGTAAACGTCTTCCGCCAACGGTATCTCCACTATTTCTTTCGGGTCTAGCCCCTTGCTTCTCGCTTCCTTTGCAACAGCGAGCGCGTGGTCGGTTTCCCTTCTGAGGTCCTCGAAATAGCTGTTGTTCATGCAGCATCGCCGCCTAACAGTGCTTCGAGCATGTCCACTGCGTCGCGTATTCGCTTGTTTGCGGTTTTTTCGCCCACGTCCTTGGTGAAAGTGGTGTTGAATTTCAGCCAGGC
>JACROM010000116.1 GCA_016214445.1 Microcaldota archaeon | reverse complement strand
TTACCCATTCAGGGTAAGGTTTACGTTTCTTTTCCATAATGTATACTATACACTAGCTAATTAATAAACTTTTTGGCGTTTTACCTCTTGAATTTTTAAAAAATCAAAAACCTATTGTATAAAACTGCAGAGTTAGGGATTAAATGGGATTGGGTTCAAGTTTTGAGCCTCCAATTGCTTTGAGGAAACGGTTATATTTTCCGCCAGTCGTGTTTTACCTATGTACCGTTTTGTGCTGAAGCATCTTTTTCCAAAAGCGCACGCGCAGATTGAAGAGGATGAGAAAAGATGCAGTTACGCGCCGCTGACCAAAGCCGAGTCGCAGGTTCTTCTTAAAGCGCCGAAAAAACCGCTTGATGACGAAACGGCCATGATGCATCTCGACCGCTTCGTTTTACCTCTTTTACCTGCCGCCAAAATAGCGGACGCGCGCCTTCCTGTTTTGAAGAGTGCGGAAGCGTTGCTTGTTAAACGCGCAGAGCAAAGGGGCATTCCGGCTCTTGCAGCGTCCATAGCGAGGATGGCCTATGCCAACGAACGTTCGTGCCTTGAAAAGGTCATCTCCGTAAGAAACGAGACGGACGACAGCCTCCGAAAAAGCGGGAAAACTTTGGAGGGCGTGGCATCTGAAATAAGTTCCTTCGAAATTTTTGGCGGCGGCAAAGCCCGCAAGCGCGGCAATAGCACAAAATAGGGGCTATAGCAAAAAGCAATAATATCGGAACTATTTGTTGCTTTTTGCTATCTAGCAAGAGGCAGCTATTTGTTCCAATACTTCTGTCTCTTGCTATACCTTGCAGTCAGTCGGTTGGCTTGAACACGTTATACCATTCGTTTACCATTTGTGTGAAAAGCGGCTTCAGTGAATCGGAAACTCTTTTGGTGGCCTCCGCCATTATAGTGTTCAAGTCAAGGGTTTTTGTCCTATACGGCCTGTCGAACCGCATGGCATGGTACGCGTCTGCTACGTATACGAGCTCTCCCAGCACGCTCCCCTTTGGGTTGTGGTGTTTCAATGCTGCCAGAGCCTCTTCATGTGTGAAACCCAATTTTTTTAATGTGGTATACCCGAGAGCGGAGTGCGTGTTCAAAATCCCTCGTTCCGCTTTCGAAAGGCTGCCACGTTTTAACACATAATCCGGGAACTGAATCTTGCCTGCGTCGTGGATTACCGCCGCAACCCATGCCTTGGCTGCTATCTCTCCCCTGTGCTTTTGCGCATCGGCCGCTGTTTTCAAGCCCTTTACTCCCAGCTCTTGGCCAAGTTTAAGCAGTTGGGCGCCGTCAAGCTTTGACATTCCTTCGAGCACCAGTTCTCCGACCCCCAACGAGTGACTCAGCGTAAATGCTCCGCAGTTTCCGGTTTCGCCGCACCCCTTGCCGACATGTTTCGGCGTTGCGAGGTCTTTTTCGAACTTGAATTCCTCTTCACCCAAGGCTTCAAGGACTGCAAGGACTTTTTTTCGCAGGTCTGTTTTCAGCCTGGGAAGCATTTCGTTCAGGCGCCTGACTGCCTTAGCATTGAAGTTGGCGTTCCTAGGGGAATCGTACGCCTTGACGAACTCAGCCAGTTTGCCGGCAACCGCGGCAACCCCAGCTTTCCCGCATTGTCCGCAGGTTTTTCGCAAGTTCAATATGTTTATCTTTCCCTCGTTCGTGAAGAAACTCATCACGTCCGCGTAGAAGCCTTTTGCACCGGATTTTTTGGCGGTGGTTGATGTTTTGGTTCGCAAAACCTTTCCACGCGAGGTTGCGGGCGCAGCGGTTTGTGTTTCAGGTTCGAGCTCGGCAAGAATCGCGGCGGTTTTCTTCACAGAAGCTGCTTTTCTCACTTTCAAACCGCCTTTCACCCCTCCATAGACCATAAGCAAATTGACTGCGGCCGAGCAAATTTTTTCAGTGCGGTCCGTAAGGGGGAGGCTCTCTAGTTGCGCGAGTTCCTCCGAGCTTGCATATGTAGTATAGGCTGCCATGAGGATCCCGAGCACGACTCCCGTGGTCGGGTTTACGAACGTTACGACTCCCAACGCACCCATGACCGCGAGGTTCTGGCCAGAAACCATTCCGCCCGCGAAACCTAGGCCGCATTTTGTCAAACCCAGGCCCACATTGTTGATGAAGGCTATTCTCTTTTCTCGGTTGATTATATTAGCGGCCCTGTTGCTTGCGAGCTTCTGAAGCAGCACCGCCTTCCCGAACGAATCAAGTTTATGAAAACTGGATGTTGGAGTGGAAAGGGCGCGCTCCTTTTTCTCTTGCAGACTCTGCAACTCTTTTGCCTTGGCTGTTATGGCCGCCTTAGCACTCTTGTCATTCGCGGCCGAGTGTATGATGGATTGGAAAGGCGGCCGCCTTACTGCGACCCTTAACAGGGTATACTGCGTGTTCGGAGCGTCTCCAAGGCAGGCCGTTACGCCTTTCTTTATTTTTGCAGGGTCGCTTGAACTCGTGCCTGCGAAGATTGCACTAAGGGTCAAGGTGCCCCTGCCGTTGATGCAGCGGGCAAGGATCTTAAGCGCGAGTTTATCATTATCTGACAAGCCGTCCCATGTTAGGCTGGCGGCGGCAGGTTGCAGATACTTAAGGGCCACGCGCTGGTAAATCGCTTCGGCCTCGCCGTCATTCCTGTTTTCCGAGGCGTATTTGAGCAAAAGCGTTTCATAGGCTTTCGCATCGTCAACCTGCAGGTTCGTCAAAGCCCTTATGGCCGGATTTGTGGGGTGTTTGTATTCCTCCCGCACTTGGTCGTGCATTTGTCCTCGTTCCCCTTTCAGGATCGGGCTCGAATAAGTTTGCCAGTATTTACTGATACAGTCCTCCTCGTTGTTGCGATCAAAGTTGGCAACCTCCTTTACGGGGACGCCTCTTTGGGTGCAGAAGAAGAATATGCTTACCAGCCTGCGTTGGTACGCGTACGTGTCCGGTGAAATCGACTGCGTATAGAGGCTGGCTCCGACTGCGCTTGCGAAATCCCCCCTGAATCCAGTGACTTTGCTGTTCAGGAATTTCAGCTCCTTTTCAAGCGTTCTTTTCTCGAACGAAACAGTAGCGGCGCCCGCTACGGAAGAAAGCAACAGGCACGCGAACAATGCAATCATGATTTTTCTCAAGCTACATGCACTCCTTCATCTAATATTCTGGTTTCAAACGCCAGGCCCGCATCCGCGCCTGTACCAAACAACTCTGCGGACACTCCTGCCATAACCAAGGTTTTGTCGTCTAACCTCGCGCCCTCCGCAATGCACTGCTCGGTTTTTTCACCCAAATAACCGTCATCGGGTATTTGCACGTTCAAAGCCTGTTTAAGATCCATGTTGCTGAAGCCAAACACTTCCTCATAGTTTGTCCTGCCGTTGGGAAGCTCAACTAATTGCCGGGCAAGCCGCTCTTCTATGACGTCGGCGACGTAATCTTGGAACTCCTGCGTTGCAGCATAGTAATCGTCACAGGAAAAAACGTGGTCAAGAGGAGGCAGCATTTCGGTTTCTTTGCTTTTCAATTTTACGGTTGTGCCGTCCCTTGGCGCTAATGTTACCGTCTGCGAGCCCACTCCGATTTCATTAGGCAACCAGTAGTTGTTAAAGATCTTGATGCCGGAAGTCGTTTCTTCATTTCCGTTGCTGTCCTCTTCGTTGGTTTCTACACTGCTTCCAACGTCGCCTGGCTGCTCGTCCGCCGCCGCCAGCTCCAACTCCTTGAAAACTTGCTCGTCATCAGGCGTCTGTTTCAATTCTGCGGTTCCTGCTTCTACAATAGTTTCCGGAATATTTTCGGTCAGGTACTGTATTCCATAATCACCGTAATCAATGCTGTTGTCGGCAGTCACGGCAAGAGGTATTTCGGCCTCTTTTTGTGGGTTTCCTTCAAGATCAAGCACTTCGTTGCCGTGAACAGCCACGAATATCGTCCCCGTCAGCTCATCAAATGGCAGTTTGGACTCTACCAGCGTCACTTTGCCACGCAAATCTACAACCAACAGGACATACGGCCGGCCGCTGCGGTCATACTCCATGTGCGCGTCTCTGACGTACTTCCAGATTTCCCCATTGCCCCGCCTGAAATCCGGTTTTAGCGCCTCTTTGGTTATTGGCGCGGCTGCATCTATCGGCACTATCAGGACATCGCCCGGTAGTAGTGGGGATGCGGTTCCGCTAATTACTGACGTTTCAGCAAGCGTTATGCTCTCTTGAGCATATCCGCTCGATTCCTCCTGCGCGGGTTCATTCGCTTGTTTGGCAGGTTTTCCGGTTTCAACCACTTGGCCTTTGCTTCCTGCTTCCCGCCGGATATTTTCAAGTTCATCTAGCTCGGCTGAAGTTAATTTTTTGTCTTCAAAAACCGCGCCCAGTTTTGCCGTGACTTTCCTCGAATACTCGAACGCTTCTTCCTGCGTGGCGTAGAAAATCTTGCCTTCCGACCTTATGCGCCTGCTTATCTCGAGCGCCTGTTCTTCGGTGACACCCGCGGGCAGCGGAACGACCATTATTCCGGCTTGAGGCCGCTTCGCCTGCGAGCGTCTGATTCCTATATCGATTTCTTTTTCCTCGTTTGGCTTGAGCTGGTAGGAAATCAATAGCACCGGGTCTTCTTCCAACACTGTCGCGGCAGCGCCGTCGATTGTGAGTTCGAGCGAGTCTTCAGCGACCTCCTTCGGAACGACCAACAACAGGCTGCCGCTGGCTTCCTTGCTGGTAGGGTTCTTCAAGATTATTTTTTCCGTTCTCTCGCCGGCAGTTTCTTCGCTTTGGAAAGATATTTGCGCGCCTTCAAAGGAAACTGACGGGTAATTTGTAACAACCGAAGGTTTAGTCAGGTATACCTGCTTCTTGGATCCCTCTTTTTCTTCAGGAACGGATGCGGCAGGCGGTTGAATGTTTTGTATAATAAAGAATGCGAAAATAAGCACAATGAGCGCGAGAGCAGCAAAATGAGTGCCTTTGATTTCCATACATTAGTCTAGTTCGATGTTTTTATTAATCGTTAGCTTACTCTCGTCAGCTCGCAGTTTTCAGTTACTTCGACTATCCGCTTCAGCTTGCTTCCGAGCAGGCTCGGGCACACGTTCTGCGGTTCGTTGTCCTCTGCTGTCTTCGGCGAGTGCACGGCGTCGCAAACCCATCCTTCCGCTATCGCGTTAGAAATGCAGGGCCCGCGTGAGAGGTCGGTGCCCAACCGTTTGGCTTCGAGGCACTTCATCACGCACAACGCCTGGGCGGTTTCAGCCGGAGCCTCACCCGGCGGCTTGTTTTTTTCCTCGACGCATTTCAGGGTTTCGCCGCTCCAGGCGCATTTCCCTTCAATGCAACCGCATCCGCCTTCGCTGTAACAGGAGTATTCGGGCCGGAACTCGCAAGTGGTAATCTGGCTTCCTTCTGTTTTTGCGTGGCACGCCTGGCCGCTGCACCCGCCGCGGACGCAGTCCGAATCCGCTTCGCACTCCCTTATTTCCGCCAAACCCTTCAGGGTTGCGACAAGTTCAAGGGCAGGGCCGGAAAGCTTCTGCCCGCTCAAGGCGATTCTCTTCTCCTTTTCCTGCAGCCTGACGACAATCTCATACGTTGGGCAGCCGTCGCATTTGTCAAATGAAAAGGAGGAATTTATGAATGAGTCGTTGAGAAAAGAGGCAATCCTTAGGGCTTCGACAAAGGAGATGTTTTGCACGTTTTCAAAACCGTTCCTGTTAACGCTTAAAGTCTTGCCGTCCAGCTGGATGGAAAGAAGGCTTCCAGGCATGCTTTCGACAACCTGCACGCTCATGTTGATTGGGTCGGTTGTTTTCGCTTGCTCGCCGGACTGGAGGCAGCCAACCAGAAGCAAGCAGAACAGCAAAACAGCAAGAACCAACAATCTTTTCATGCGCGTTTCAACTCACTTTTCAGTTTTTTTCTTCCTTCAGGCTTTTTTAAAATCACTCGATTACCTTGAAAGGGAGGTGCTTGTGAAGAGCTTTGGGCACCCTTATGGAGCCGTCTTCCTGCTGGTGGTTCTCCATTATGGCTACGATCGCCCGCGGGTTCGCCAACGCGGTGCTGTTCAGCGTGTGGGCGTAATCCTTGTCTCCTCCGTACTTGCCGTACTTCACGTTCAACGGCACGCTCTGGTAGGAGAGGCAGTTGCTGCATGAAACCACTTCGCGGTAAGCGTTCTGGGCCGGCATCCACGCCTCGATGTCGTACTTCTTTGAAGCTACCGTGCCGATGTCGCCGGTGCTTATGTTGACAACCCGGTAAGGTATTTCAAGAGCTTGGAAGATTTCCTCCGCGTTCTTCAACAATTCTTCGTGGATTTCCCACGAGTCGTCAGGTTTGCAGAAAACGAACTGCTCGATTTTGGAGAACTGGTGCACCCGGAAAATTCCTTTCGTGTCCTTGCCGTGCGCTCCTGCCTCCTTGCGGAAGCAGTATGACAATCCCGCGTACTTGAGCGGCAAAGATTCTTCTGCCAAAACCTCGTCCATGTGCATGGCAGCCATGGGGTGCTCGCTCGTTGCTATCAAATACAAGTCTTCGCCTTCGGTTTTGTACATGACGTTCTCGAAATCAGCTAAATCAGTGACGCCCTCGTAAGGCTTGCGCCTCATGAAGAAAGGCGGAAGTATGGGAATGAACTTCTTCTTCACCAGATTCTCAAGGGCAAAACGCTGAAGGGCCAAATCAAGAAGAACAAGCTCGTTCTTCAGGAAGTAAAAGCGCGCGCCGCTTGTCTTGGCAGCGCGTTCGATGTCCGCCACGTCCAGTTTTTCCAGAAGGTTCACGTGGCTTTGCACGTTGAAGTCTGGCACGCTGGAGCCGCCCCACTCCCTTACCTTCTGCCTTCTTCACCTTTTCCGGCAGGCCTCTCGCCTCTTCGAGAAGAGGTTTGATGTCATGGCCCTGCTTTTTGGAGTTGTTGATTTCCATGGAAATGGCGTTCCTTCTCGCCCTAAGTTTCTCGAGCGCGTGCAGTTCTTTCCTGTACTCTTCGTCCTCTTCCAGCAGCGCTTTCAGGTTGTTCAACGCTTCAGGATTCTTCCTCTTCCTGAGGTTCTTCTCCACTTCCTTCGGGTTTTCCCTTACGAACTTGAGCTCCAGCATGTGAATCCTCTCTTCGGGTTTTTTTCCTTGAAAATCCTCTCTTGAAAATTAGATACTCTTCCTATTAAAACCATGGAGGTTTAAAGGGCATTGGTTAATTGAGGGACGGCCATTATGGCTGAACAAGGCAAAAACAAAGAACAGCTTGTCTTGGTTGACGAGCAGGCGGAAGAGAAAAAGCATGCCGGCACCAGTTTCGCGGAGATGCTCGGCGCCTGTGTTTTTGCCGTACTCGTGCTTGTTCTCACCAACACAATGAGTGTCGGCAAGATTATCGAAATTTGGTATTTTTTCCTTATACTCTTCATATTTCTCCCGCTGGTAATGTTTTTACGCAAGAAACTGCTCGTCGGCAACAGTTTTTTCGCCGTTTCGCGGAAAGGCTTGACGTTGGGCGGAGAACTTCTTTGTTTTTACGGTCAAGTGCCCGTTAAGCTCGATTCGCTTCCCTACAAATACGATAACTGGAGGCTGTTCATCCCGATGAAAAAGATAAAGTCATTGAAGACCGGCGACTTCACTCGCGGAAAAATCGACGTGGAAACCGTTGACGGCTACGTCATCGGCTACGACGGCAAAATACTTGACATGGAAATAATTGCATACGAATTGAAAGATTACGGCCTTGAGCTGACTGACGGCGGGCCGGGAAAGTAATCTCGGTTTGCTGTTTGCCTCCCCGCAGTGTCTTAAGGAACGTGTTTATTAAAACCGAGAAGATTTAAAGAACGTTGGTCTGACATGCAGGAATTCATTTTGCTTGGTTTGCTTGCCGCTGCCGGATGGGGTGTCGGGGATTTCCTTTCCGCGCGCAGCTCCCGTAAGACCAACTCCAAGCACACGCTTTTTTGGCTGATGGTGGTGGCGCCTTCGCTCTGGCTGGCGTTTGCCTTAGCGACAGGCCAGCTTGCAGTTCCTTCAACCAACGGCTTCCTGCTCGCGTTCGCAGTAGGCGCCTGCTTTTACGCTGGCGACTTTATATTCAACCTTTCAAGCACCAAGGGCAAGATAGCGGTCGCGTCGCCGCTTTTGGCCTTGGCAGGCGTTTTCGCGATCGCATTCGCGGTGTTCCTGCTTGGCGAATCGCCCACTTTTCTCCAGATCCTTTTTGGCGTCTTGGCGGTTTCAGGCGGCGTGTTGCTGAGCCTCAAGAGATTCAGGCTAGCGGAGTTTGAAAGCAATGCGCGGATAATGATTCCTGCAGCAGCGATGCACGGCCTGGCGCTCACTTTGAGCAAGCCGTTGTTTTTGGAAGTTGGAGTTGCCAACGCCGCTTTCTGGCAGTACGCTGCCGCTTCCCTGGTTTTCCTTCCACTTGCGATTTGAAGGTTCAAGGGTTCAATAATGAAGCCGTTGCCTGAAAACTTCCTTGGCCCCGCGTGCTATTTCGTGGCGTACTTTGCTTATCTTACGGGCATTTCTTCAGGCTTGGTTGCGCTCATCGCGCCAGTTTCGTAGCTCTTGCCGCTTTTTTCGGTCGGTTTGGCGTACGCGTTCTATGGCGAGAGGCTGCGCGCCCACCAGTGGTTCGGCATCGTCTTGGCTGTTGCCGCATTGACCGGGTTGAGCATGAGCTAAAGTTTTTCTTCCAGCAAAGCTTTGCGGATGGTTTCAAGTATTTTTTTTGCAGGCCCCGGAGAAAAAAAACAGTTTTTCAGGCGGTTCGCCAGTTCCTCTTTTTTTGTAATCCAGATGCGCATCCACTTTTGCCATCAACTCTTCAAGAGGGTGCGCTCCCGCGTCGTCGAATTCTTTGTGTTCAGGGTCCTTTGCGTTCTGAATTAGTTCTTCAGCTTCTTCCCTGCTTATTTTTCCGAGGAACGTGTAATGCTTGCGGCCGCTCCCGTACCACGTAGACAATTTAACGAGCTGTTTTTTCCCGAACGTCTTCTGCGTTTCCTCGCTTGTTTCCCTTATTGCCGTTTCCTTTGGTTTTTCTCCTGCTTTCCGGTGGCCGCCCGGTCCTATGACCCAAGTTCCTGCACCTTCCATGCCTTCCTTCCGTCGGAAGGTCACTATGTGCGGGTGTCCTTCATGCAAGTAGTAGAGTATTACCCCCGCGGTTTTCCTGGAAGGCATGGGTTTTGGAATGTATTTGCTGGTTAATTAATTTCCGCAGTGTAAGGAAAACCTTATATGTGCTCGGTTTTACTTATATTCTATGAGACGTCAAGTGCTGCCGGAATTGTTGGGAACAAGAGCCAAGGCAAGCGTGCTGGAACAAATCCTGCGGAATCCCGAAAAAAAATGGACCGGCCGCCAGCTCGCGAAGCAGGCGGGAATTTCCGCGCCCCAAACAGCAGAGGCCTTGAACGCTTTCAAGGCGCGTGGTTTGGTTGATTGTGTCCAAGCGGGCCGCAGCACCGTCTGGTCTCTTAATCCGCGCAGCCCGTTTGTCGGCCTTTTTTCTTCCCTTTTCCCGCTTTCCAGCGGGACTTGCGGAGAAAAAAAATATCCCCAAGAATTAAAAGGCCAGAAAGGAAAAGCGTCTCAGAGCGTGGTTAAGTTGGGTTTGAAGGATTTACAAGTGAGGGTTTTCCGGGAAGAGGACGGAAGCTGGGCCGCTTCATGTTCCGCACTCGGCGTATACGCCGTAGGCAAGAACCTTTCCGAGGTAAAAAAGAATTTCGCCGAGGCTTTGGACCTCCACTTGGAAGCAATCCGTTCGAACGCAATTGCCTCGTTCGCTTGACTGGGTTGTTTGTTATATGGCTAAACTTGTGCCTATTGACGGGTTTGCTTTAGTAAAGGTCCTCTGCAACCGCTTCGGCTTCAGGGTCCTGCGACAGAAAGGCAGCCATGTTACCATCAACAAACCTGACTTTCGCAAACTCTGATTTTTCGTTTGTGTGCTAATTTCTCCCGCGTCTTAAACGAAGACAAATACTTGCAATCGTAGTGTAGACATTACGTTTCTTCCCCATAACGAGAAAAGGCAAAGGTTTATTAATTGTAGTGTAGACTATTTTGTTCGATGGCGTTCATTCGAAAGAACTGGAGGAAGGGCAGAGTATATTTTAGTGTAGTGGAGACTTTCAGGAAAAAATCTGTTGTGAGACAGAGAACGCTGTACTATATAGGTTCGGAAGATGACTATTCCAACTTCTTGAAGAATGGACGCATCTTGAACGAGCTGGCGTCTAGCGAGTTGGAGAACTTGTCCGTGCTGCCGTCCGCGTTCTGGAACTTGCTCGAACAAACAGGTGTGCCGCAATTGTTCTCGAAAGAATTCGCAAAGTTGTACGGCGTTGACGCCAGCAAGGCCGCAAGCGT
>JACROM010000002.1 GCA_016214445.1 Microcaldota archaeon | reverse complement strand
ACCTTCGACAGCTTTGAAATTTTTCCTTCCGCTTGCCAAAGGAAAAGTTCTGGACGCGGGCTGCGGCAACGGACGAAACGCCGAGGTTTTGGCGGAAACAAGCGAAGTCTGCGCAATAGACGTCTCGCCGAAAATGGTTTCTCTGGCGAAAAAGCGCCTTGGAAAAAAAGCGGAAGTGGAAAGAGCGGATTTGAAAAAACTGCCGTTCGAAGACAAAGCATTTGACGCGGTTTTCTGTCTTGCGGTCCTCCACCATTTCAGCCCGAAAGAACAAGGCAAAGCGCTGAAGGAAACTGAAAGGGTTCTGAAAAAAGACGGCTTCCTTTGCCTCGCGGTGTGGAACCGCTGCCAAAAACGCTTCAGGAACAAGCCGAAAGAGCTCAACGTTCCCTGGGGCGAACATGAAAGATACTACTATTTGTTCGACGAAACCGAACTCATTGCGCTTCTGGAAAAGAACGGCTTCAGAACAACTGAGCTGTTCTACGAAAAGAACGGAAGGAAAGAGGAAAGGGAAAAAGCGCAGAACCTGTGCGTTGCAGCCAAGAAAAGGTAAGGAAGAAACAGCCAAACTTCCCTGAATGGCGGTTTTTTATACCCTAACACTCTGAAAGAAAAGGACTGATCCGAATGAACGACCGGCAAAGGGAAATGCTCAAACACACCGCCTTCGGCATAGCGGTAATACTCATGGCCTTGGTGGCATTGGACATCCTTTCCTCCGAGTTCCCCCAAAGCTACCAAGCAGCTGAATCGTTCATCAAAACCTACGGCTTGGCTGGATTGTTCATCATCGTCTTTCTAGGCTCTTCAATACTGCCTTTCCCAACAGACGTTTCCTACGCCATCGCGGTAAAACTGTTCGGCAGCAACCTCTGGCCGGTGTTCCTGACCGCTGTCGCTGCAGCTTTCATTAGCTCGCTCATAAACTACTGGCTCGCTTTCTACCTTCGGGAAAAATTCGTCGGCCGGGTTCTCAGCCACAATCAACTCAACGAGGCCAAGGACATGTTCGACAAGTACGGCCCGATTCCTATAGTTCTTTTCGGAGTCATACCCGCCTCGCCCGTATTCGACCCGCTCACCTTCGTCGCCGGACTCGTGAAGATGGACTTCAGGAAGTTCGCCATGTACTCGCTTGTTAGGGAACAACAGAAATGAAAGAAATTAAAATGCAGGTTGCCCACAATAAACATGTGTTCATACCGAAACTATACAGACGACTAGCAGCCATAACCCAAACAGAATTAACTGGAATCAGACGGCTAGTTTCGCTGCGTTCACTAACGCCAACTGATGAAAGCACTCTGCGAAAGCTCCTTATGACAATGGAACGGAAAACGGACAGGTATTTACGACAAAACCTGCAGAATCCGAGCAAACCAGGCGAAGCGTCACTGAACCGAATGGTAAAAAAATTCGAGCGAAAAGTTGGCAGGCCGCCCGCACACGTAAGCCAACGGAGCGATTGTTTTCGGGCGGCGCACGGCTGCGTAGAGAAAGCCAATGCAATAAACGTCCTTCTTCAAGCTGCGCTTGGCGAAAAATCGAGCATTGGTGCGGTGTTAATCAGTGGGCCCGTGATTTCCCACACAGCAGCAACGATAAAAATCAAGACAAATTTCGGGGAAAAAACACTCTTGATCCATGGGCACGGAGTTAAAGGTTCGGATGAAGCGGAAGACCTTCCGAGCTTCAAAAAAGGATTACGCGAAGCAATCCGTGACCCTGAACACCGCCTGTTTTGGTTTGCTGATACATTGGGTCTGACACACCTTAAAAATCCAGCGAAGTATTTCAAAACAAAGACAGCACTAATCACAATCAAACCGCGGGCATTTTCTGCATTAGTCAAAGCGAACATCGGCTACTTCTATAAGCAAACAGGCGAAAAGAGAAAAGCATTGGCATATTTTCTTGAGTCCCTAAAACAACTGCCAGAATACTCGTCAACGCACCACGAAATCGGTGAAACCTACCTATCACTAAACGAGCGCCGCAAAGCCGTAAACTACTTCAAAAGGGCCGTCCGGCTCTTTCCGTATAGACTTGACTCGCTCTATGCTCTTGCTGAAACGGACGGCAACGGGAAAGCAAAACACTTGCATAAAAAAAAAAAAAACTTTTCCAATCCCTCGGAAATATTCCGCAAGAGCGGCGACGCTTGCCATGAGGTTAGCGACTACGAAGGTGCAAGAGCCTTCTATCTCAAAGCACTACGGTTGGATCCGAATAATGACGCCGCGAAGAGTATGCTGCAAAGCCTAGACCAGCCGAAGAGTATACTGCAAAGCCTAGACCAGCTATAAAAAATGCGAGAACGTAACCAATCGTTCAACCGCTAAGTTGCCTCTTCAACTCTTCCACCCTGTCCGTCTTCTCCCAGGTCGCCCCAGGGGGAAGCGTCCCCCTTGGCACGCCCTGCGCCTCGACCCCCTCTTCCCTACGCAACAGCCGCCTTCAACTCCGCAACCTTATCGGTTTTTTCCCAAGTGAAGTCCAGGTCCTCACGACCGAAATGACCGTATGCTGCAGTCTTCTTGTAAATCGGCTTCTTCAGCTTGAGGTAGTCGATAATCTGCTTCGGCTTGAGAGGGAAAACCTTCCTAACTGCTTCCGAGATTTTTCCCTCGTCCGCTTTCGAGGTGCCGAAAGTGTTGACGTAAACCGAAACAGGCTCCGCCACGCCGATTGAATATGCGAGCTGGACTTCGCATTTCTCGGCCAAACCAGCAGCAACTATGTTCTTGGCAACGTGCCTCGCCATATAGGCTGCTGAGCGGTCCACCTTGCTTGCGTCTTTGCCGGAAAAAGAGCCCCCTCCGTGGCGCCCGTAACCTCCGTAAGTGTCCACTATAATCTTGCGACCGGTAAGGCCGGTGTCCGCTTCAGGCCCGCCGACAACGAAAATGCCTGTAGCGTTGATAAAATATTTCGTGTCCGAGTCAAGCCACTTGCCGCAAACCGGCTTGATTACCTGCTCAATCACGTCGCTTCTCAGCTTTTCAGCAGGAACGTCCGGGCTGTGGTGGACCGCAATTACAACGGCTTCAACACGCTTTGGCTTCCCGTCGACGTATTCGACAGTGACCTGGCTCTTGCCGTCCGGCCTCACCCACGCCAAAATGTTTTTCTTCCGCACCTCTGCCAGGCGTCGAGTCAGCTTGTGCGCCAGCGAAATCGGCAGCGGCATCAGTTCGGGCGTTTCATTGCACGCGAAACCGAACATGGAATTATGGACTATGAGGCCATTTCCCGAGAACAAATGAATGTCTTCAATCTCCAAATCGCACACGTCGTCTTGCCCTTTTTCCGAAACACCTTCGACGGAAACCACTGCAAAAGGCAGATCCAAAGCAAGTTTTTTCTCGTCAACTAATTCGTTTTTTGTTGGGTGCGGCACTAGGAAAACACCCCGCGAGTTGGGCTTTTTATGGAGATTTTTTCTCACGAAGTCAGACAATTTGACGGATTTAGCGGGGTCAAGAAAGCCTATTTCCTTTGCAAAATTTTGGAAACTCTCAAAGCCAACAACGCTCAAGACATAGTTATCATAATTTGACTTGTAACGTGAATCCTTTCCTACCGGAGTCCCGCGAGGTCTATTAAAGAGAATAACTGCTTTCACACCGAAGTCGTTGAGAAGCAATTGAGTTTCACGTAAAAGCTCTAAAGAAGACGAACAAAGGCGTATTCTCGCATTAGACTTGTTTCTCCCGGTATTGATTACCACCGTCCCGTCGCTATCAAACAAGCCTCTCAGATAAGCGCCTATAACATTGCGCGGCGAAGTGAATATGGCGGCAGGGGTACGTTTCCCAGGCGCCTTGTTTCTTAACAAGCCAAAGTTCTCGAAATGCCGCCTAACTAGGACGGAATCGATTTTTAGACTGACATTATCCTTGTTTTTTACGACCCGCCACTGGCCGGGCATCTGCTGTTCGACAATGTTCCTGACGGCAGGTACATGAACAAGATTGTTTCCGAATGAAATTTCCATCAAATTAGGCTGATTAACGTAACCGTCTCCAATTAACTCTCCTGACACGTAGCCGATTCCCTCGTCCAACACAAGCTCTGCCGGCCCAAACACAGTATGATTATATTTCGTATAAAACTGTTCACGGTCGACATCAGAACGCACACATTCGTCAGTAAAATAGTCTGAAGGCTTCAAAACACAGGCAAAATCGTTTGACTTCAATTTACCGGCTGCTTTCCAGTACGTTTTTCCGTCACGGCTATAGCACAAGACACGATGATCTGGCGTACATTCAAGGCGCATACCATTGGAAAGAACTACTTCAACGAGTTTTTTCCTGCCGGTCGGTTTTGAATTTAAAACCTTCTTGGGCCCAACGGGAGTAACCACAAACTCTCCGGGGATAATTTCCTCAATTTTCTTAAAACCATTTTTTGTTCTGACCAACGTTCCTTTCCGCAAACAGCCCTGGTCGCCCGCCCCCTGCTCGTGGCTTTCGGAAGAGTCCACGCCGACCGCGATGTTCTGACTCTGCTCGTGGATGCTCGTTAAAACAGCACAATCCTTGGAATCAAGCCCGTACTCCGGGTTGGTGTAGCCGATTTCCCCAAGGGTCTTCCTTACAACGCCCTGCACGTCGCAGTACGCCGAGGTGGTAACCTCGCCCGCAACCATGATCATGCCGGTAGTGGTAAGGCACTCAACCGCCACGCGCGAGTTCGGGTCCTGCCTCAACAAGTCGTCAAGAATCGCGTCGCTGACCTGGTCACAGATTTTAGACATCACCGGCTGAAACGTTCAACCAATGATTTTGTCCGGGTGACCTTCAGTAACAGACTCCGACGTGAAGAAAAACTTTCCCATAAAACAAACCTCGCAATAGTTTTTCTTTGATTATGCGCACTGGCATTAAAAAAACTACCTGAAAAGAATATTCCGATAAGAATAAAAAGGGCCTGAAAGTATTATACTCACATAGTCAGTCAAGGGTTTGGTTTGACCCACCTTTCCCCACACAAAGAACAAAAAAAATGTTGCCCACAACGCAGGAAATAAAGACCAGACGGAAAAGGCTTAGCCTTACCCAGTCGCAGCTCGCCAACGAGGCGGGAGTTTCGCAGTCCCTGATAGCGAAAATCGAGTCCGACAACCTCGACCCGTCCTACTCTAACACCGTGAAAATCTTCGACGCGCTCGAACGAATAGAGCGGAAGACCGTCAAGACAGCTGAACAGATAATGAGCAAAACAGTGGAGCACGTCAAGAAAACCGACACAGTTGGAAAAGTGCTGAAGCTGATGAAGCAGAAGGACTTCTCCCAATTGCCTGTATTCGACGAATCGCATCCCATAGGGAGCATATCGGACAAGACCATTCTCGACAACATAACCGAGGGAACTCCTGTTGAGGAGCTGTCGGAGAAAAAAGTGGAGGAAGTGATGTCCGAAAGCTTCCCCATAATAGCCCCTGAAACCCCATTACCGGCAATCTCCTCCCTCCTTAACTACCACTTCGCGGTTTTGGTGAGGAAGAAGGGCAAAGTTGTAGGCATAATAACCAAAGCGGACCTGCTCAAGCTGGTTTGAAAACGATTTGAAAGAAATGGTGGACAAATGGAAAGAAAAAGTTGCCCTAACAGAGCCATAAACGAGAAGGACTGCCCCTGCCCAGAGACGGACTGCCCGCGCCACGGGATGTGCTGCGAGTGCATCCGCTACCACAAGAACTCCACGAAATGGCCGAAGCCTGCTTGCTTGAGATGAAAAGAAAAAACATGGGCCCGGGGAGATTCACACGGTCATCTTTTCTTTTCAGAAAAGAAAAGCTGCCCTAACCAAAAGAAAACGGTCTAGCGCGCGAATCAAACAAAAAAAATGCGACCTGCCGCCCAAACCCCCAAAGTAGATTCGCGAACCAAAAAACAAAGGAATGGGCCCGGGGAGATTTGAACTCCCGACCGCTCGATTTCTGACGCCGCCGAAGTTGCTGGCCGAAAGACCAGCCAAACTCTTTTTCTTTGGCGGACGACCGCACCTTTCTTTTCGAAAAAGAAAGGGGCGGTCTATCAGTCGAGTGCTCCAACCAGACTAAGCTACGAGCCCAACTGAAAAACAGGGAAAGAAGAGTGCACGCCGTCTTTTTTATAGCCTACCCAACATCCGGCTGTGGGACAAGGGTTACCAATGGCGGGTTTTTTCGTTGGTAGGTTTCCTTCACAAAACACCCGCTAAAACTGCTGGAAACATTCATG
>JACROM010000114.1 GCA_016214445.1 Microcaldota archaeon | reverse complement strand
CGCCACTAGCTTTGCGGTATTGTTAGTGGTGTTGACGCGGCTGCAGCACGGCGTCACGACGGGTTTGACTCGTTTAACGGGCTTGAACTGACGGGAAGAATTGTGCCATTCTCGTAGTAGGGGTGAGCGGGCGCTTCGTGTTTTGTCGGGTTTGCGGGTTGTTTGTCAGTCGACGACGGTTGTTTTTCGTTGTTTTGCGTTTTTTTGTGTGTGGGCATAGGAGGTTATGGATGGTTTTGAGTTTTTAGCGGGTGTTTTGCGAAGAAAACCTACCAACGAAAAAACGCTTCATTGGTAACCCCCCCATTAGCGGAAGTGCGGCGGGGAAAAGTTTATAAATGCTGTGTGAATGATTGCTTGAAATTCTTCGTTGTGGAAAACCCGGCGGAGAACCCACCAGAAAAAAACCAGAAAACAAAGGCGACCAGTAGAAACGCGAAGCGATGAAAACAGAGCCACGCCTTCTACAGAGTCCCTAAAATGAGGGGATAAAAAAATATGAAAAACATGAGAAAGGAAATGTATGTGGTAGCGCTACTAACGGCGTTGCTGCTAATGCCCTTAGTTGCAGCCTCGAACCCGATGGGCGCGACGACAACGAGCGGCCCAACAGAAACGAGCGTCGGAGCCGACGATGGAGCCAGCGACGGAGTGGAAGGTGGTTACATCTACACCACGAACCTGAACGCGAGCTCGCAGACGAGCCTGTGGACAGGCTACTTGGGTAACGTTACTGGTAAAATCCAGTTGCGTGGCTCGAGCAACAAGTCGATGTTCGACTGGTCAGTAGGCGCAGTACGCAACCAGACCGCGCTAAGCTACTACTCGATGATCTTCGCGTACAACTCCACGACAGTACCAGTCTGGAGCGCAGGCATTGCTGTGTTGAGCGGCGGTAACCTTGACACGCGGTTCGGCCTTGAGACCACCTTGAGCGACTCCGGGACCAACACGTTCACCTCGACCAGCACGAGCGTCAAGATGGGCAACCAAACCGTCAACGGCGTAGCAAGCTCGGCCGCGAAAACCATCGCGTACCGTGACGCAGGCTCGACGGGAATACAGACGGCGTTATACGAGACGCAGGCGTGGAGCGACGGAACGGCCAACGTGCTCTTCGCGAGCATAATGCTGCCAATCCAAGCCAACCTGACCGCGTACAGCAACGCAGCCCAGGTGAACTACCAGATGCTGTTGTTCTCGAACAACAAGGGCACCACGAGCGGCGTGACGTACGACTTCTACCTGCAGCTAGCGTAGAAACCGCACAACAAGCACGCAAACCCCTCCAGACTCGCTCTGGAGGTCTCTTTCTTTTTTTTCTCTTTCTTTTTCCGTTTCCCTTTTTCGTCTTTTGTTGAAAAAGTGTTTGCCGCTCTTTTCTTCTGTTGTTCTCAGCGGGGTCAAGCTGCCTTCCGGTACCGCTCGAAATAGCCCCTGCCAGTCAGCCGTCTGAATGTTAGCTTTCGGTCGAGAAGTTCTTTGAACTCCCTGCTGAAATACGGGTCGAAAACCTTCTTTTTGACGCCTGCGCTTAATGCCTTTTTGAATTCATCCTTGGAAGGCGAAAGCGAGTCCTTTCCGAGGTAGGCTGAATGGAATTCGTCTGCCAGGTCGATGATGCGGTTGAATACTGTCTTGTTTTCGTAACTTCCGCCGCGCGTGTGCGAGATTATGCTATTGAAAAAACGGTTTAACCCTTTATGCCACGGGACGTTGTCAAGTATTTCCTTTCCGTAAGAGAACTTTTCGACGCCGCTCCACAACGCCGACGCCCAAACAAACATCCTGCCGCGTTCCGTCAGCGCGTACGCTTCCGCCCCCTTTTTCCTTAGGAGGTGCTTGAACTCGTGTTCCAAGTCGTGGTTGCTCAACTCGCGCAGCAGCTGCACTGCCTGCTCTTTTTTGAAAGTGAACTTGCTTGCAAGAAAGTGGGCAGCCCTTGCAGCGTGAAACGTCGCCAATCGCTCTTTTGGCGCCATCGAGTGCGTAGCAGTTATTGCAGTGTCGAGGTAGGGAACCAGCGGATACTCCAGCGCTATGTCCTCTTCGACAGGTTCGCGCGGCAACGTTTTTTCAAGCACGTACCCCTTCGTGAGCTTGGAGCGGTAATCCGGGGGAAGTCCGTCCAGCTCTTCTTGAGACAGGAGCGCGGTTCCAACGTAATAGTCGCCTTCGCGTTTAGGCTCCGAAGCAGCCGACAACATTTTCGAGAAACGTTCGGACAGGTAAGGGTCGAACTCCTTATCCGCGCTTTCCCGGTCGCTTTCAAGATAACTTACGATGCCGGTTAACGGTGTTCCCGCTTCTCTCACTTTCTTAGCGTAGGCATCAGCCAATGCGATGACCCTGCCGCCTAATGACAACTCTTCGCCCTTTTTCCCAACCGGATAACCTCCCCCGCTCCACCTCCGGTGATGTTCTGAGACCGCATTCGAAATGAACCTCTTCAGCGCGTTGTTTCCGTTTATCTTCTTAATGACACTCAAGGTTTTTTGGACGTGCGACATGTACTTTCTTTTTTGTTGCGCCGTTAGGTTGGGGCTGCGCATCACGTATCTTTTCACAGCTGGCTTGCCCGCGTCATGCAACAAGGCGGCGGTCCACAGGAGCATTCTTGACTGCGGGGTGAGATTGTAGTCGTACTCCTCCTCGTCTTCAGTGCCTCGTCTGCTTGTAAAATCTATCACGGCCATCTTGTGGTAGGCGCGGGGCATGCCTGACTCGGATAAGTCAAAAACAAGGCGGTCGGCCTCCGTTTGGCCCAAGGGAGTATTCAAGGCAAGCAGGTGCGCGGCGTTTGCGGTCAGAATGCTGTGATCCTGCATTCTCTCTATCATCAGGTTAAGCCTGCGGAGCGCGGCATCGAAGAAAGGAATGCCGGGATAGCGCTTTGCGGTTTCGCTGGCATGCGGCCGCTCCATCTCCTTGAACAGTTTTTCTTCTCGCGAAGTCAAGACAGTTGCGGTACGCATGAAAAAACTTTAGCTGAGCTGGTTATTTAAACCGGAGGCCACGGAAAAATGCTGGCTCAAAGGCCGGCCTCGCGTCTTTTTTTCAAGCACTGAAAAAAAGGAGGTGGCGGCTCGCAGTTTCGGTTGAACCCCAGTAAGCAGGCGGCGGACAAGCAAGCAGTTCAGGAGTTCCCGCTCCTCAGTTTATCGAGAAGCTGCAGCCACTCGTGTTGTTCGCGAGTAAGCTCCTTTCCTGTTTTCAGTATCCGGTTAGTTTTGTAGGCATTTTCAGAGGGAAATGTACTTTTTTGTGCATTGCTCTATTTTTTGCCTTTTTACGAGGTAAATTTGACATTTTTTGCCTAGAAAACTAACCCCTTACGTTTTCAGGTGTTCCAGAATTTGCAGCCAATCGCGTTGTTCTCTGGTTAGTTTCCTTTCCGGGTAAAGCTGGTAATACTTTTCTCCCATGATCTGCTTGAACAGGTCCTCGTCTTTAACGACTTTCAGTGCCGGTTCCGCGACATGTTTATGGAATTGCTTGCCGGCGTTTTTGGCCAGCTGGGAAACAATATAATTGTGGGAGCGGAGGGGCTCGTATTCTTTTTCCGTGGTCAGCGCGCTTACCGCGTCCGCAACCGAAACAAGGTGTGGCTGAACGGGTTTATTTTGTCCTCCATCATTCTGTGCGGGTAGCCTGTGCCGTCCGGCGTCTCGTGGTGGCGTAATACTATGCCTTTGAGGTATTCCGCGTAGTCTTTCCTCGCATCCAAAGCACCTATAAGGTCCACGCTTTTCTGTTTTTTTTTCTTTTCCCCTTTCTCCTTTTCCCTAATACCATCGCAGCTACGAAGCGCGAAAAAGCAAAGTTAATTAAGTTGGTTGGTTCGATTCATACCATGCGAGCACCAGCAGAATTGAGGAGAGAGAAGTCAACTGCCGCGCGGTATCCGCTAATCCCGTTTTTTGACAAGTTCTACGCGCGAGTCAACCAAATGATACACGAGATGCAGCAGCACTCCTTCAACGTCGCGAGGGTGTCGCACTACATCGCTAAAAACATGGTCCTCCGCGAAGAAGATTACATCCAGCTGAAGGGTGACCTTGAAAAACACGGCCTCGGCGGGCATGCTGCCGCAAATCGTCAGCAAAAAAACAGGCAAGTTTACGCCAAGGGGACGCATGTTCGTCACAATAGCTGGAATGCTGCACGACATCGGCAAACCGAAGTTCAAGCGGACTTTCATGAAGAAAGGGCCGCTCACACTTGAACAGTTTCTCAGGATCCAGGGGCACGTCAGCAACACCGTCAAACAGGTGAGGAAGATCACCGCGCACGACGGCGTGCAGGGGTTCATTATAGACCAGATTGCGGGACACCACCAACGGCCGGACGGCCGCGGCTACATGCGCGAAACTTACGACGGGGTCGCCAAGAAAATATTCAGGGGCATGGACAAGGAGAACGTAAGGGGGCAGATAGACCGGTACCTGAATGGCAAAAGGGAGAACGAGAGAATCGAAATCACGCCGGAAGACTATACCGTCAAATGGGGCAGCACAGAGAGATACGCGGCAGTAAAGGTGAAACGCCCGCTTGCCGGAAACGAGATACCCTTCATAAGCCGGATACTCTCAGTTGCGGACGCCTTCGACGCCATGACAGCAGACCGGCCTTACCGCCCTGGAATGCCCGTTGAAAAGGCGACGGAGATAATCACGCAGGAACGCGGAAAACAGTTCGACGACCACGTCGCAGACTCTTTCCTGGGCATGCTGAAAAACGAAACAGCAGTGAGGAAGCTGACCGGCAAGAAATGGTTTGAACGGAGAGAGAGCAAAAAACGGCAGCAAATAGACGCACGCATCTCCGCCATCCAGAAGCTGGTCGGCCCGACAGCAAAGGAAGACGTACTTCTGGGCGCACTGGCGGTGCTGATGCGGCGTGCGGAAAACCTCACAGTCGAACCAGTTGGCCCGCTCTGGACAGCACTCCTCGCCCTCTCCACAACTGGCAAGTTCAGGCCCGGCAAAAGAGAGCGGCTGGAACCGGAGAAAAAGGACGAAACGCCAGCATCGAGGCAGACGGACGTTGGAACGGATCTGGTGGAGTGGCTGAAAACAAGAGACACGTCCAAGCTCGAGTCTTACTCTTTTGACGTGACAGCCAACCCTGCAACCGTCGCGCCCCTGACCCCGAGGCAAGCGAAAGCAAAAGGAGAAGAGTTGGTGGCGTTCCTTAAAGCCGAACTGGAAGGCAAGATGCGGGAGTCGGACGCGAACTTGACGGTCCACCACGACCAGGGCGGAAATTTCAAGGTGCAGGTCTGGACGGACGACGCCAAGCAGAAAAAGGCGCTCGAAAACGTCCTGCATTGGTGGTCGGAACTGAAGACGGGCCTGCAGATTCAAGCCGGCCTCAAACCTAAGTTTACAGTGAGCTAGTTTTTTCACGAGCTTTCAAGTCCAATCTACGTCTAGAAACTAACCAAAACCACAACCAATTTATGTATGCTCTAATTGTT
>JACROM010000111.1 GCA_016214445.1 Microcaldota archaeon | reverse complement strand
AAGGATATCCTTCGTATATCCTATATGAGGAAGGTAAAATTGGTTGACGAGAACGAGATTCACGTGAGCAATATACTCGGCTTCCTCGAAAGAACAGTAACACCTTTCGGAAACAGTGCAAAGGTAGACTGCCCGAAACAGTATATCGGCAAACGAGTCTACCTAATCATCTGCAGAGCCTAGCCGACTTATGTCCCAAAGCCAGTTGCGGAGGCTTTTTTAAATCGTAAATACAACTACACTAAACTGTTTTTCTACTAAAGGTGATTATGGATGGGCAGAGGAAGGGAACGTTTAGTCAAATGCGAGAAGTGCGGCAGGCAGATAAGGAGGGACAAGGCGGTTTTCATCGAAAAACCGGTGTTCAACAACCCCCTTGACAGGAGCGAGGTTGCCGACGAGTACTACACCAAGGTAATGACGCGCGAATTCGCCTACTGCCCCTCGTGCGGAAAACATTTGAGGATTTACGAGAAAAAGAAGGAACAGCAGGAAAGGCAGAGGGAAAGGCAGAGGTTCAGCTTCAGCGGAGGCAGGAGGCCGAAGCCGCAGAGGTACAGGGAACCGCAGCCCTCTCAGGAAAAGCCGAAGGCGGCTGTTGTGGAAGCGCCCAAGGAACAGGCACCCTCTGAAGGAGAATACGGCGAAACGCCAGCCGTGTAATTGGAGTTGCAGAAAGAGCCGAAGGAGCAAACGCCAGCTGAAGAGCCCGAGGAAGAAGCGGAAGCGGCCACACAGCACTAAACTCCTCCAGAAAAGACTATTTTTGGATTCGTGCGGAATCCGGCGCAAGTTTACAAACTTTTTTTATGGCCTTGAGTCCAGGACTCAGTCCCTCCCCGGCGTTGAGCCCTGGGCTCAAGGCCTCAGTTTGTAAAATCGTGCGCCTTTCCTCATGCCTTTTTATCGTCTGCTGCATTACTAGCGGTTATGGCTAGAACTGCGCTATGGCTTCCGTTGTTTCTGGGCGCGGCAGTGTCTGCCGCGTATGCGTTGCGCAAAAGCGTTCCCGGCCTCCCGGTGGACGTTTACCTGGCCGCGCTCTTGGGCCTGCCGCTTCTGCTTCTGGTGTCCGGCAAGGTTTCGCTGAATGATTTGGGCATCCGGCTGGGCAAGCCCCTGCCGGGCCTGGCTTTCGTGCTGTTTTTGCCGGCCGTGCTTTTCCTGCGGTTTTATTTTTCCGGCGCGCCCCTGGCGCTGGGTTTTGACTGGTATCTCCTGCTGGCGTCCGCAGCGGAGGAGCTTTTTTTCCGCGGCTACCTGCAGCACGCCTTTCAACCACTTGGCAAATACCAGGGTTTTGCAGCCACGAACCTCTTCTTTGCACTGGTGCACGCCATCAAGGGCTATTCCCTCTTGCTGGTGGCAATGATTTTTGCAGTCGGCGCCTATTTCAGCTACGCGCGGGACGAGCAAGGCTCCGACTCGATATTTTACCCAATGGGCGCCCACGGGCTCTACAACCTGGTTGCAACCGCGACTCGGGGGGTTTGATAAAGGCCAAGATTAGTGTTGGGCGTAACATTTCTCTCGGGTGTTTTCATTTCTGGCAGACAAAAGAGTGGCTTGAGTTCGCATCAAGCCGGCTGAGAAAAAACGGTTGAGCAAAAAACAAGAGAAAAAAACAAAAGAAAAAAAGCAAGTGAAATTTCGAACGCTTGAAGGCAGCTACTCCCCGTCTCCGCCTTCGCCTTCGTCGTCGTCCTCTTCCTCATCTTCCCAGTCGTCATCATCTTCATCTTCAACGTCTTTTTCCTTGGGCATATGTACTGATCCCCCTCCTAGAGAGTTCATGCCATAAACGCGTTTCCTGTTTTTAAACCAGACTGTTTGCGGAAAAATGAAAAACAACCGGGAAAGTTTTTTTAAACCGTAACTCCTCAAGGTTTAGGGTTTATGTTTACGTCCAAAGTCCTCGCGAGCGCTTCCACCTTTTTCGGAATCGCGCTCAACCTCCGTTTCCCACCATCATGCACCGCGTAAATTTTGGATAATTCCATCAACGCCTCGTTAACGGAAACCTTGTCGTTCAGCTTGTTCTTCCGAAGCACGTTCAACACTTTGTAGTGTAGGTATAACGAGAGAAACGATACGAAGAAGTATCCGCGAACTGCATCATCGTCCCGCAAGTACGTCTTGTCGTTTTCCAATTCGTTTTTCAACGCATCAAAACAGGTCTCGATATCCTCACGGCTTTTGAGCAGCTCGTACACTTTTTCTCCAGACACATCCAAATTCGACAAGATGGCAATCTTACCAAAACGCTTTGAAGCGTTAGCGTACTCACGCCGCGTCTTCTTTTTTTCATCCATCAAGCGGATGAACATCGTGTCTTCCTCCGCCCGCATTTTGACATCCTCAAACAAGTACAGGAAACTCTCACCTTGAGCCCACTTCGTCCACTTGATACCCCGTTCACGGTACGTGAACGATTGACTCATCGGCTCATCGTAACGAATGGTGGAGAAATTGCGTCTGAGCGGGAGGATGAAGCTGAAGTTTTTCAACGCGAGCAACGCGGGCAAGTGGTACGACGCGAAACCGCGGTCCAGAACGACCGTCGCCTTTTTTACGTTCACGTCTTGCAATGCGTCTTTGAGAGCCTTGATGTCGCGAACCGAGCCATGCAGCGGCCGAATCATGACCGGCTGCTGCTTGTCGATGGAAAAAAACATCATGAAGTTCACTTGGTTCATGTACGCGTGGTTAGGGTTGTGGCCGCGTTCGGCGAAACCGAGTGTTTTCGATTCGGAAAATATTGAACTCAAATCGAATGCTAGCATGCGGCTGTCGTTCATGAGCGAGTCGAA
Source organism: Microcaldota archaeon (assembly GCA_016214445.1). GTDB lineage: Archaea > Micrarchaeota > Micrarchaeia > Norongarragalinales > Norongarragalinaceae > JACROM01. The sequence continues at coordinate 582 of JACROM010000111.1, read as the reverse complement.
AAAAAGTTTTTGGCCGTGGTAATTCGCGCCGGTTTCGTGAAGCGTTTCGCTCAACGTGTTCGGCGATAGTGGCACTGAATTTTCCTGGGATGCCTCTAGTTTTTCCCATGCGCTTTTAACGAGGCGCAGTGGGACGGGTCGGATGGTTTTCACGAGTGCGTACGCCAGGAGTTCTTTCCATCGTTGCGGGAACGCGGCGGCCAGGGGTGCTTGGATGTCCTGGGACATTTGCTTGAGGAGTTGCGCGTTTCCGTACTCGTAGATGGAACGCGTCTGCATGCTCGCGTTGCGTTCGATTACGCCCTCTTTGGTTATTCGGCCGATGTATTCGGTGACTTTTTTTATTTTTTTCTTGGTTTTGTCCCAGCGGGTGGTGGACGCGTAGAGGTAGGGGTTTTTGTTGAGCGTCTTGACTTCGAGTGCGCGTTTTCTTTTTTTCCGTTCCTGTTCCAGGATGTCCCGAACCCATTTTTCCATAAGCCCTATAGGGATTATAAATATATAAAGGTTTCGGTCGTGTTTGTAGAGGCAGAATTACGAAAAAGACGGATTATTCCCTAAAACACTGCGGAGTTACGGTTT